>QHBL01000117.1:7910-16618 GCA_003244125.1 Chthoniobacterales bacterium | reverse complement strand
CGGCACGCGGGCCGCGTGCGCTCCCCAGATCGCGGTTTTCGCCACGACGCGCACTTGCGACGTCATCAACCCGCACGCGCGAGAACATATCGCCGGTCTCGCCTGGACCTAAAGTGGTGAGTAGTGAGTCATCCCCACAGTGGCACTCGGGTCGCTTTTATGGTATTTATAATGCGACTCGTTGTTCTGCTCGTCGCCGCCGCGCTTCTACTTCCTCACGGTAACGCTCTCGCGGCCGGCGAGGACCGCGTTTCCCCCGCCGCTGTCATTCACGAACTCAATCTCGCCCGGCAAAATCCCGCGGCCTACGCCCGGTTCCTCGATGACATGCGCTCCTCCTTCTCAGGCAACGTTCGCAATACTGCAGGGCGCGTTCCGCTGCTGACACACGAAGGCATGCGTGCTCTGGACGAGGCCACCGAGTTCCTACGATTGTGCCAGGCCGCAGCCGATCACTGTCGCGACCAGACCGGCGGCTCGATGGGTCATACCGGACACGGCCGCAGCAATCCCGGATCGCGCATCAGTCGTTACGGCGCGTGGCAGCGCGGCTGGGCTGAGAACATCGCTTATGGTCAGCACAGTGCACGCGAGATCGTCTTGGCGTTGATCATCGACGATGGCGTACCCAGCCGGGCTCATCGCCGCAATGTTTTCAACAGCACTTATGCTGTGGCTGGCGCCGCCTACGGTCCGCATGCCCGCTTCGGCAGCGTTTGCGGCATTGATTTCGCCGGCGGCTACTTTGAAAGCGGCGTCGCCAGTGCGCAGAGGCAAAGCGCGAGTGCTGTCCAGCCTAATGCTCGTCCGGTTTTTCCTGGCGAATTTTCTCGAGAATAGGCTGAACTGAGGGATCGGCCTTCAGCAGAGCGTCTCGCAATTTATCGCGAAACTCCTTCCGGGCATTCAGGTAGCGGGCGCGCGACGCAGCGAGGTTGGGGTCGTGCAAAGCGGTCTGATGCGCGGAATGCAGCTTGGCGCGTTCATCCTGAGAGAGGGCATTGAGCACCGGGCGCTGCGAATGGACCGGCGTCGTCTGCGGAGATTGCGGACTTTGCACCTGCGCCTGGCGTTCAACTTCGGGAGGCGCGACCGTCGGCGGAGGCGGTGCGAACGCTGGCGCGGCTTGCGGCGGCGGAGCGGCTGGCGCCATCGGTAAGCTATGCATGGGCACGAGGATCGTTCCTTCGGTCTCTGGTCGCGTGGCTGCGGCGGGCGAGGGTTTTGCCGTGCGCTCCGCGGCCGGATTGCGTTCAGCTTCTTCTTTGCGCTCACGAGACTGTGTCCGGTCGTCCTTCTTGCGTGCCGTTTTCCGGGAACTCTGCCGGGACGGTGAGCTGGCCGGCACTGAACCCGTTCTGCGATTGCCGGGGACCGCGCGTTCGACAGGCGCTCGCGTTACCGCCTGATGAGCAGACTCTGCTGATTGTCTGCTGCTTTGGCCTTTCTGCTTCAGCCGCGCGGTCGATGTTGGCAAAGGCGTCGCCACTTGTCGCATCGGGACCATTTGCGGCGATCGCATCGCCGGGGAGAGCGGTGAGCTCAACTGCGGGCGAAAAACGGGGCGACCCGGCCCGTTCGACAGCGCTCGAGCAGGCGCGCCGCTCGGCGTGGTCTGCGCCTGGGCACGCCGGTATTTTAACGCCTGATCATCCTGCGCGTCCGTCCGGGGCAGGAGGGCAAAGAGCCATCCGGCACTCAGGAGAAGGCCGATAGTAACGCTCGGTTTCATTGCAGGGTAGCTCCTTATCCGCAGGCAATCTGATAAGAGGCGTTAGTTCAAATCCTTATAATTTAACCCCCTTACCGGGGAAAGTTGCGCGCGCTAAAGGTGACTCGCCAATCTGTTTGCGCCAGCGTAATTTTCCGCCCTCATGGCCGCAGCTACTTCACCGCATACCGCCATTACTCCGACGCGGGCGGAGAATTTCCCGGAATGGTACCAGCAAGTCATTCGCGCCGCCGAGCTGGCGGAGGCGAGCGATGTGCGCGGCTGCATGGTCATCCGCCCCTGGGGCTACGGCATCTGGGAGAATATGCAGAGGCAGCTCGATGCCATGTTTCGCGCCACCGGCCATCGCAACGCCTATTTTCCGCTCTTCATTCCGCTGAGCTATTTTGAGAAGGAAGCCGCGCACGTGGAAGGGTTCGCCAAGGAATGCGCCGTGGTCACCCACAGCCGGCTGGAAGTAAATCCCGACGGCAAAATGGTTCCGGCAAGCCCGTTGACCGAACCATTGGTCGTCAGGCCGACGTCCGAGACGATCATCGGCGCGAGCTACGCCAAATGGGTCCAGAGCTATCGCGATTTGCCCATCCTGCTCAATCAGTGGGCCAACGTCGTGCGCTGGGAAATGCGGCCGCGAATCTTTCTGCGCACGACGGAGTTCCTCTGGCAGGAAGGCCATACCGTGCACGAAACCGAAGCGGAAGCGCGCGAGGAGACGCAGCGCATGCTCGGCATTTACGAAGAGTTCGCCCGCGATCACGTCGCGCTCCCGGTTTTCAGCGGCGAGAAGTCGGAAAGCGAACGCTTCCCCGGGGCGGTGCAGACGCTTTGCATCGAAGCGATGGTGCAGGACCGCAAAGCGATCCAGGCCGGCACCTCACATTTTCTCGGGCAAAATTTTTCGCGAGCCAGCGGCATTCAATTCCAGACACGCGACGGCAGACAGGAGTTCGGGTGGACCACGAGCTGGGGCATGACCACGCGAATGGTCGGCACATTGATCATGGCGCACGCCGACGACGACGGCCTGATTCTGCCGCCGCGCATCGCGCCCACGCACGTGGTCATTCTTCCCATCACGCCGAAGGAAGAAACGCGCGCCGCCGTGCTCGGAGCGGCCGATAAACTCGCGGCCGAGCTGCGCGCCATGAGCTACGCCGGCGCGCCACTCGAGGTGGAGATCGATCGCCGTGATCTCGGTGGCGGCGTGAAGAACTGGGAATGGGTAAAGAAAGGCGTGCCGTTACGGGTGGAACTGGGTCCGCGTGATCTGGAATCGGGAAACGTCGCCGTCAGCCGCCGTGATCAGCCGGTGAAAGCGAAAGAATTTTTGCCGCGCGCTGAATTCGTGGCGCGAGCGCCGGAGATTCTCGCCTCCATCCAATACAACCTGCTGCAACGAGCGACGCAGTTTCGCGATTTGCACACGCGCGAGATCGATTCGCGCGACGAGTTCTACCGATTCTTCACTCCCGTAAATTCAGCTAAACCCGAGATCCACGGCGGGTTCGCCCTCGCCCATTGGAACGGCTCCGGCACCGTGGAAGAGCAAATTAAAAACGACCTCAAGGTCACCATCCGCTGCATTCCCTTCGGCGAGGCTGAGCCCGGCCGCTGCATTTTCACCGGCGATCCAAGCCCTCGCCGGGTGATCTGGGCCAAGGCCTACTAATTTCGGCTGGCCGTTGACGACGCAAAATTCTCCTCGTTTATTTCGCCATGTCCATCGAGCTGAAACTCTACAGCCGCGCCATGTGCTCCTGGTGCATCGACGCCAAGGATTACCTGCGCGAGCGCGGCTACAGATTTGTCGATATCGATGTGGGCCGGAATCGTGCTGCATATGAGGAGATGATCGATCTTTCCAATCAGTCCTACGTGCCCACCCTGGTCGCCGGCGAAGAAGTGCTGGCGAATTTCGATACCGATCAGCTCGAGCGGTTCCTGGGCGAACGCGGGATCGAGCCCTAGATGCTCTTCGGTCTCCTGCTCACTCTGGGTGTCGCGGTGCTGAGCGTCGCGCTCCGCAGCTATCAGACATCCTTCGCCCAGAAAGCCGGCGCGCTCGGCATTCTCATCGCCTCCTTTCTCGCCATCTATTTCATCACCGATAGCTTCGCCTGGGGTTTGGCCGGCGCCGCCAGCTGGTTATTTCTGCCATGGCTGGAAATTCTCACCCGCATCCGCACGCTCCGGTTGCCGAAGGAAAAACGGCTCCGGCCCAAAAGCCCGCCCGGGAACAGCCTTTTCCCAGCGCTCGACGAGATCACCCGCGAGATTGAGAATGAAGGCTTCGCCCACGTGAACGATGCCGGCTGGGATTGGGAAGATTACCGGCAGTTCTTTCGCTTCTTTTACAAACAGGAAGACCGCGCCCAGGCCACCATTTGTCTCAACGAACAGCACGACCTTTCCTTTTACTACCTGCGCATCTCCTCGCGCGCGAAGGACGGCCTCATCTGGACGACGTGGAATTACCCGCTCTCCTACGGCTTAAAGCTCACCCCGCAGTTCCGCATTAATCGCCAGCGGCCGGACCAAAATTTCTGGCAGCTTTACCAAAGCCATCGCGAATTCCTGCGCGCGCACAAGATCGACATCGCTACGCTCGATTCCCTCGATGACGACCGCATCCACGCCGATATCGAAAACGATCTGCGCGATCAGATCGCCCACAATGTCAGCGCCGGCGTGCTCAAGGTGGCCGATGGCGATGAAGTGAAATACTCCTGGCGCGGCATGATCTATCTCTGGTGCCAGTTCCTGCTGGACTTGGTGCGTCTGTAACTCAGGCTGCCAGCCTGATCAGTCGAGCAGGCTTCCAGCCTGACTTACCGCCAAGCTTGCTTGGCAGCGTCCGCAGCTACACTTTCATGATCTCGGCTTCCTTGCGGCCGAGATGATCATCGATCGATTTCACAAATCGATCCGTCAGCTTCTGCACCTCGCCCTCGAGATCGCGTAATCCATCTTCCGTTAGCTCGCCAGAACTCTTCGCTTTCTTCGCTTCATCCAGCGCGCTTCGCCGGTTTCCCCGCACCCGCACCCGCGCTTCTTCCGCCATCTTTGCCAGCGACCTAACGAGGTCGCGACGCCGTTCCTCCGATAGCTCCGGAATGGGCAACCGGATGATCTTCCCATCCACTGCCGGCGTGATTCCGATCTTCGATTCGTTCAGCGCCTTTTCGATGTCGCGCACGGTGCCGGCATCGAACGGCTGCACTACCAGCAACCGCGGCTCCGGCGTGGTGATGAGCGCAAGCTGCTTCAGTTTCATGGCCGAGCCGTAGGCGTGCACATCCACGTTCTCCACCAGCGCCGGCGACGCTTTCCCCGTCCGCACCGCGGCGAACTCGTGCACCATGTAATCGACGCTCTTTTCCATCGCCATTTCGGCTTCCAGAAGAATGTCGTCGCTGCTCATGACTGATAAGGACTAGACAGGATTTACTGGATTAACAGGATTGGCTTTGACGGGCATTCGGCAAATCGTTGTTAGCTAAAGTTCGCATCATTAGTCGCACACCACCGTCCCGATTTTTTCGCCGGTGACTATGTCGCGAAAGTTCGTCGCCGGCTGCATCCCAAAAACTACGATGGGGATCTTATTGTCCATGCACAAACTAAACGCCGTCGAGTCCATCACCTGCAAACGTTTGCTCAGCGCATCCGCGAAGCTAATGCTGTCGAAACGTTCCGCTTCCGGGTTCTTCTTCGGGTCGGAATCGTAAATGCCGTCCACCTTCGTCGCTTTCAGGATCACTTCGGCGCCGATCTCGCTCGCGCGTAACGCCGCCGTCGTATCCGTGGAAAAGTAAGGGTTGCCTGTGCCGGCGACAAAAATGACCACGCGGCCAAGCTCGAGATGCCGGATGGCCCGCCCGCGGATGAACGGCTCGGCCACATTTTTCATCTCGATCGCGCTCTGCACGCGCGTCTCGACGCCGATTTGCGTGCAGGCGCTTTGCAGCGCCAGACCGTTGATCACCGTGGCAAGCATTCCCATGTAGTCCGCCGTTGTCCGGTCCATCCCGCGGTGCGCCGCGGAAAGCCCGCGCCAGATATTGCCGCCGCCAATGACGACGCCGATCTGCACGCCCAAGTCACGCACTTCCTTGATGTGCTCGGCGATTTCGCGCACGATTTGCGGCGAGATGTTTTCGCGCGCGCCGCGCTCCTGCATGGCTTCCCCGCTCAGCTTGAGAACAACGCGTTTGTAAACCGGGGGCGCAGGCGGCATGGGATTGTCAACATGCCGCAAGTGCGCGCGAATTGAAAAGTAAATTGCGCGCCCGCATACGTCATCCCGAGCGAAGTCGAGGGATCCCGATGCGCAACCTTAAAGCTGACCTCCGCGGGATCCCTCGACTGCGCTTCGCTCCGCTCGGGATGACAAGTGCGAGTGACCGCGCAAGAATTCTTCGCCGCTCATCATCCGCGAGCCTGCCAGCTGCACCTCCTGCGCGGCAATGAACCCGTCGGCTGCGGAGAAAACAAGCTCGTGCTCCTTGTGGTCAACAATGGTCGCGCGAAAGATCTTCAGCGCGCGCCCATCCCAATTCGTGAATGCTCCCGGCCACGGATTAAATGCCCGGATTTTTCGCTCGATCACCTCCGCTGCTTGGTCAAAATCGATACGACCATCGATGCGCTCCAGCCTGGGTGCGTAGGTGGCGAGCGAGTTATCCTGCGGCATCCGCGGCGCGACGCCCCCCGCGAGCTGCGACAAAGCGTCCGCCAATGCCTCAGGCGCGAGCTGCGCCAACCGATCGTGCAACGATCCTCCGCTCTCGTCCGACGCGATGGTAATTTTCCGCTGCAGCAAAATGTCACCGGTATCCAAGCCTTCATCCATGTACATCACAGTAATGCCGGTCACCTCGTCGCCAGCCGCGATCGTCGCCTGGATCGGCGCCGCACCCCGCCACCGCGGCAATAGAGACGCGTGCAGATTAAGACAGCCGATCTGCGGAATCTCGAGCACTGCGCGCGGCAGAATCTGCCCGTAAGCCATCACCACGATCAGCTCCGGCGCGAGCGCGCGAATGGTTGGGATCGCGTCTTCGCTCTTTATCCGGCGCGGCTGGAACACTGCGGTCTCCCAGTCAGCAACAGCCGCTTTGATCGGGGGCGGCGTGCTGAGTTGCTTTCGCCCCGCCGGTTTGTCCGGCTGCGTGACGATGGCGATGAGCTCGTGCTCGGGCAATTCCCGCAACATTCGCAGCGCCGGCACACCGATGGCGCCGGTGCCGATAAAAACAATGCGCATCCGGTTTACGAAAGCAGCGAAACCGGAGCTTGTCTGCGTCGCCGCGCTTGTTGCGCCGCCATGGCTTGCGCCATCATTTTTTCACCAGCCGTGACTTCACGCGAACCGACCGAGGACGCGCAGCCCGTGCAAAGGTAATCGTAAATTTCCTTGTCCGGCAGGATTAGCAGCAGCCGTTCGCGCACCGGCATCGCCGCCTTGCATTTGTCGCAATAAAGGCTCGAGGCGGTGAAATTCTCAAACTGCTGCTGCGGCTGCTGGCTCATAGGTTCGCGACATCGCCCCGTTCACACTGACGAGAATGTCCAGCAGAACCTTGGCGGGCGGCTGCGTCGCGTCAATGCAGGTGATGGACTCCTTCGGATAATGCGAGAGCACCGGCTTGGAATCCTCCTCATATAGCGCGAGCCGGCGCCGGATCACTTCCTCATTCGCGTCGTCGAGACGGTTGTCCTTCAGCGCGCGCTTTTTCAGGCGCGAAAAGAGCGTGTCGCGGTCGGGGCAGGAAAGATGAAATACTTTTTGCACATCGATCATCTCCTCCATGATCCGCGCCTGGCCGACGTTCCGCGGAATGCCATCGAGCACCAGGGTGTCAATGTCGGGCTTGAATTTGTGCCCGTCCACCGCGGCATCAATCGCTTCCTTCCAAAGCTCGACCGTCACCTCGTCGGGCACGAGTTGCCCTTTGCTGGAGTATTCCAGAAACGCCCGGCCCACTGGCGTGCGTGTGTCGATCGAGCGAAAGACATCGCCGCAGGCGCAATGATAAAAACGCGGGATGGTGCCGAGCGTTTTGCCCTGCGTGCCTTTGCCGCTGCCGGGCGCTCCGAAAAGAAGGAAGGTGTTGTATTTCATGGGTGGGAACTTCTGTTATAGAACACGCAGCATGTTTTGGGCAACGCCGAAGGGCAGCCCGAGGGAACTCAAGGGTCCCGTGGCGTCAGTTTAAGGTAACGTGACCAGCTCCTTGACCCGGCTACGCTGCGCTCGGGGTGACTCAGGCGGGTACCACATTGACCCGCCGGCCGGCGCGATCGAAGCGCACACGTCCATCGCTCAAGGCGAAGATGGTGTAATCCCGACCCAGCCCCACGTTTTTGCCCGGGAGAAATTTTGTCCCGCGCTGGCGGATGATGATGTTGCCGGCCACCACCAGCTCACTCCCAAATTTCTTTACCCCCAGCCGCTTTGAAACGCTGTCGCGGCCGTTCTTGACGCTGCCTTGTCCTTTTTTATGAGCCATCGGGGAAGTTGAGGAGTTGAGTGGAGTTACTTTGCGGAGCCTTTCGACTTGGCGCCCGCGATGTCGATGCCGGTAATCTTTAGCCGCGTTAGCTTGCGCCGATGACCCACGGTCCGGTGATAGCCCTTGCGCCGCTTGAATTTGAACGCGATCACTTTCTTATCTTTGCGCTGTTCGACAATTTCGGCCTTAACCGACGCGCCCTCGATCGGCGCGCCGTGATTGATATTGTCACCATCAGCGTGCATGAGCACGTCGCCCAGCGTGATCTCTTTACCGGCTTCGCCGTCGAGCAAATCGACGTCGATCGTGTCGCCTTCCGCGACGCGATATTGCCGGCCACCGGTTTTGATTATTGCGAAAGCCATAAAGTGTAAGTGCCATCCGTCCTCAGCGTAGAGCCCGAAAAAGCCGCGCACTGTTCCACAGATGAGAAAGCTTCGCAACTCTCATCGCGAGCGGTT
>QHBL01000117.1:5316-7816 GCA_003244125.1 Chthoniobacterales bacterium | reverse complement strand
TGCGATCAAGCCGGAGAAAACCTGGTTCCGGTCGCGGTAATCTTTGTAGTTCAGGTACGACTGGAGCGTGATGTCCGCGTCTTTGTGCAGCGTGCCGTAGAGTTCGACGAGCTGCTTCGGCTGGGCGACCGGCAGCGGCCGAAGCAACACGGTATCGACGAGGCTGAAGATTGCGCCGTTCGCGCCAATGCCAAGAGCCATGGAGACGACGAGCGGTGAAGAGCGGACGTTTGCGGAGTTGGCGCCAGCCGAAACGGAGGTCGTGAGAGATTGCGAACATGCATGGGTGGGATGCAGCGCGCGAGCGCATCCAGATTCGAAAAAGGCAACGGGATCCCTCGACTGTGCTGCGCTGCGCTCGGGATGACAGGCGTCGTTAGCTCGCGCGTTCTTCCGCTAACGCGACCTGCCTGCGCCCGAGGAAAATGCTGACTACAAACCAAAGACCGGCGAGCGGCACTGCCACCCAGGAGACGCCGGTTAAACCCAGACCAAACCAGCGCAGGAGCGAGTAAGTCCAGGCGCCGATCTGATCGCCGGTGCGATAGACGAAGGTATCGATGAAGCTTTTGGCTTTGTATTTGTCTTCGCGTGTGAGGACGGTGAAAAGGACTTCGCGGGCGGGACGTGTGATGGCGAAGTTGCCAGCGCGCCGAATCACCTGAAAGGCGGCGAACAGACCGAGCGCGGGAGTTAATCCGATGACGACAAAGCCGACCAGGCTGAGCACGGGCAGGAAGGCGAGCGTCGGTCCGACACCGAACCATTTCAGGAGCCTGCCAGTGAGCAAAATCTGCACGAACGCGGTCACGATGTTTACCCATGTCTCGATGTGGGCAAAGAACGCAGTGCGCGCCGCGCGGTCGTGAAAAGCGTGCGCGGTGAGATCAGCCTGCTGGAAATAAACGAAGGTGGTCGTCACCGCGTAGAGAAGCATGAAACCGCAAATGCCGAGCAGATAGGTGGACCGAAAAACACGCGAAATCCCTGAGATGATTCCGCCGCCGATGGGCTGCTCGGCGCGCGTTCTGTCGTCCCGAGCCTCTGAGGCGAGGGACCTCTCAGCTCGCATTGCGCTTTCTGCTTTGCGAGGTCCTTCGCTGCGCTCAGGATGACGTGTTTCAAAGTCGCTCGGGAAAAATTGGACGCACCACGCCGCCGCTTCCAGCAGCACGGCGGAAATGATGAAAAGGTTCAGTGCGCCCACCGTCTTCACGAGTGAGCCGGTCATGGTGGCGCCGAAGACGGCGCCGAGTGTTCCGCCGACGCTGATGAAACCGAAGAGACGCTTTCCCTGTTCGGTGCTGAAAACATCGGTCATGAAGGCCCAGAAGAGAGTGACGATAAAAAGATTAAAGACGCTGACCCAGATGAAGAAAACGGTGCCGACCCAGAATTGCGCCGCTGCACCGGTGAGGAAATGCATCGCGATGTAGAAGAGCGCGAGGTTCACGATGAAGAATCGGTAAGCGATGGGGATGAAACGTCGCCGCGACATGCGCGCGACGATGGTGGAGAAGAGTGTGTTGGCGACAATGACAGCGACCATGGTGCCGGTGAACATCCAGGAGAGCTTCTCGACGCCATTGTTGGCGCCGATGTCGTCGCGAATGGGTTTGATAACGTAGTAGCTGCCCAGAACGACGAAGTTAAACACGAAAGCGAGTAGAAGAGCGGGTAGCTCACTCGGGCGCACATCAACTACTCGAGCCCGAATGGCAGCTCCCAGGTTACTTGGCATGGCGGCGGAAGCTCAGTGGGACTGCGATTAGCTGTCTTCTTAACTAACAATTAAAAAACCACTCGGCCTTCGCAGAGATTTAACAGTGCGGGCCACGCAAGAACTTGCGCGCGTCGTCCGCTGCCTTGTCGATGAACGCGCAGAATATCCGCTTGAACCAACCTACGCAGCATATTCATAACCATCGGTATGCTGGGCATCCCCGCGCGTGCATGTAAAGAGCTGCTCCTGAAAATTGGTCGCTCGAAGATCGCATCCAGCAAGGGAATGGCGAATTGCGAATGAGTAAGCTCTATTACCCGCACTTTTAGCCTCTCGTACAGCTCTCCGTTCGCACGCGCTTTCTCCGCATTGGCCCTCGCCTGTTCCGCCAAAGCATGGAGGAAAAACTAGGCGGAAGCGTAAAACATGGGTCGATGCAGCAGCTTTTTTTCATATAGAAACAACGGAATCAACATTCGTCCCAAGCGGCCGTTGCCATCGTTGAATGAGTGCACGATCTCAAATTGCGCGTGAAGGTCTATCAGCGTGATACTATTTCTCCCACTCACTCATCGCGCTGGGTACAAGATCAGGCCCGAGGAGGGATAAAGTCGGCTTCCTCAATTGGGCAACCCGGCGTGCCAATTCCAGTTCTGTGTTGTTCGAAAACGGCCGGGGCTTTTCTTCGCCCCGCGCACACTATCTAGCAATGTTGCATGCAGGGACAACAGCAGATTAAGGTTAAAAGGGCGCGTCTCCAGTTGGGCTTCGGCGTCC
>QHBL01000117.1:0-5268 GCA_003244125.1 Chthoniobacterales bacterium | reverse complement strand
ATTGGCGAAAGCAACACCTCTGGATTGGGAACGCTGCACAAGGTGCCGTCAAACCGTGCCAGTTCCCGGTTAGCACGACCCACAGGAAATCAGCGGTTCCCATTTCACGTCTCGAATGGGCAACGGCTCTGGGTGGAAGGGTTTCATCGAGAGTTGCAGAAAGCCTGTGAACTTGGAAACCAGTTTGTGTAAAGAAAAGTCGTGTTTGCTTAATACAAGCGGGTTTCCCCTAACTGCGCTTTGGGCAAACGCCCGGCTATCTGCCCCCGGTTTTCATTCTCGCTGTAACGCAGTGTCGCAAGATTTGCGCGCGGCTTTACACGCCCCGCGACCCCGGGGCCTTCCGCGTGTGTAGGCATTGCATGTCTCATTTGAGTCATTACATTGTCTCAATGCAATGAATGAGGCATCGTCAGTGGGAAAAGTCGCCAGCGTGCAGCGTGAGATCGAGCGAATGCGTTCCGGTTTGGCGTTTCGATCAGTGCAAAATCTGCAAAAGGCGCTCGACCTCCCTATGACGACGATCGCCACCGTCCTCGGGATGTCGCGCGCCACTTTGCACCGGCGTAAGCGCGAGGGAAAAATCGATGGGAACGAAGCGGAACGTCTTGTCCGTTACGAGCGGCTGCTTCAACAGGCGCAAAGCGTCTTTGGCGGTCGAGCCGAGGCGCGCGAATGGCTGACGCATCAGCAGCCGGGACTCGGCGGCGCGGTGCCGGTGCAGTTCGCGGTGACGGAGCTGGGCGCGCGTGAAGTGGAGAATCTCCTCGGTCGCATCGAATACAGCGTCTATTCCTGATGGCCGACGTCGTCGGCTGGCGCATCGTCAAAGCGAAACACGCCGGCGGCGCATTTTCTGGCGAAGGCGCGCGCATATTCGCGGGCCGCTGGAATTCGGCCGGTGTGTCGATGGTTTATTGCAGCGAAAATCTCGCTCTCGCCGCGCTGGAAATCCTGGTGCATTGCCAGCCGGTCGCGATGGGGGACAGGTGGCGCGCCTTTCGCGTCACCTGGAATGAAGCGCTGATGAGTGCGATCGATTCGAAGTCATTGCCGCGCGGCTGGAATGCGCAGCCGCCAGGTCCAGCCTCTCAGCGCATCGGCGACGAATGGGTGGAAACGCGACGTTCAGCTGTCCTCGCCGTTTCCAGCGTGATCATTCCATTGGAGCGAACATTTTTGCTTAATCCCAAGCATCGCGATTTTATCAAGATCAAACATCGCGCCGCGGGCGAGTTCGCGCTCGATCAAAGACTCGGTCGCTGACGTAGGCGCAGTCCACGGTCCCTGCCGCTGAGGACAGCGGCAGCTACAACGCGAGCTCGGATGTCAGGGTTCCACACTCGCATCGGCTCCGGGAGCCGATCCTGCCGGACTCGTCGCTGCGCCGTTCCGAATGATTTTCCCCTCTTTCATGACAAACATGACGCGCTCTGTCCCAGTGATGTCTTGCGTGGGATCACCCGGAATCGCGACAACATCGGCCAGCTTACCCTTCTCGAGAGTGCCAAGTTTCTGCGAGATGCCGAGCAGTTCCGCATCACTGCTAGTCGCAGCCTTGAGCGCTTCGATCGGCGGCAATCCCAAATCAACCATCAGCTTAAATTCTTTCCCATTCTGCCCGTGCGGATAAACCGCTGCGTCAGTGCCGAAGCCAATCTTCAGGCCGAGACGCACGGCGTTGCGGAACATCTCCGAGCGCGCCGCTGCCGCCGCTTTCGCCTTGGCCTGCAACGCCGGCGGGTAGTTGCCGAGTTTCCCCAGAATGTATTCCGTCGCCATCAGTGTCGGCACCAGATACGTCCCTTTGTTTTTCATCAATTGCAGCGTCTCCGGTTTCAAAAACGATCCGTGCTCGATGGAATCGACGCCGGCCTCGATGGCTTCGCGCGCGGCCTGATCACCATGGCAATGCACCGCCACTTTTTTCCGCAGGCGATGACATTCATCCACCAGCGCGGCCATTTCCGCGGCGGTGAATTGCGGCGTATCCACTTCATCCGCGAGCGACAGAACGCCTCCAGATACGGCGGCTTTGATAACGTCGGCGCCGTTTTTCACCTCGAAACGCACCGCCTGCCGGATCGCATCAGGTCCATCGGCGATGCCTTCGCTGGCATCCGGTTCGTGACCGAAAAGCAAATCGCGAAAACCGCTGGTCGGATCGAAATGCCCACCCGTCGCGCCGATGCCCTTGGTCGCGACGAGCATGCGGGGGCCGATGACATAACCTTTGTTGATGGCATTGCGCAGCGCGACATCGACGAACTCGCGACTGCCGATGAAACGGCTGCCGAGATCGCGCACGGTGGTAAAGCCCGCCTCGACCGTGGCACGGGCAAAGACGGTGGCGTGAATCGCCTGCTCGCTCACGTTGAGGTCCAGCTCATGCAAACGGCGCTTGTTGAAGTCGCCTGAGTAATCCGCCGTCAGATGCGTGTGCGCATCCATAAATCCCGGCGACAAAGTGACATCGCCGAGATCGATAACCTGCGCGTTGGGCGGAATGGCAATGTTCGCCCCGGCATCGGTAATCTTATCGTTTTGGACGACGACGACGGCGTTCGGCACTAACGAGCGCGATTTCCCGTCGAACATGCGCGCCGCTTTGAGCGCAATGATGTTGTCGGCCGCGGATGCGGAGGTAAGCGCGAAGAGCAACGCGCAGAAGAAACGAGCGAAGGTCATGGTGCGAGTTAGCAAACTGAAGCGCGTTTCACAAGCCGTTATCGCTCTCGGGTGATCGCCTCGCATTTTGTCATCCTACCCGTGGAAGTTACCTCAAAGCTGCCGCCGCGGAATCCCTCGACTTCGGTTGGGATGACAAAGCCCGGATCGCGTTACATACTTCTCCATGGTTCGCGTTTCCGTCGAGTACACCGGTGACCTCCATTGCGAGGCGACGCATGATCCGTCGCAATCGCATATTGAGACCGACGCCCCCGCTGACAATAAAGGAAAGGGCCAAACGTTCTCGCCCACTGATCTCGTCGCGACCGCGCTCGGTACATGCATCAGCACAACGATGGGCATCAAAGCGGAAGAACTCGGTGTCGATCTGCGCGGTATGAGCGTCTCGGTGCAGAAGGAAATGTCCAAGGACGCGCCGCGGAGGATCGTGGCGCTACCATCGGAAGTTCATATTCCGCTGCCTGTGGATTCTCCATATCGCGAGACACTCGAGCAGACCGCGCTCAACTGTCCGGTGCACAAGAGTCTCCCAGTCGAGATCCAGCGCCCGACGAAATTCTTCTGGGAAGGTTAACGACAATCTGCGTCGGCTGGGCCGGGGGAATGCTGGCGCTGTTTACCGCCTCGATCGGAAACACGGCACCGATCGCGCCTCCGCCGGAAGGCAAACTCTATCAAGGCTTCTATTATGACGGCATGGGCAGTGATACCCACGATCCCACCGAGCACGATTTCACGCCCGCGGACGTTCACCAGTACCAACGCATAGCCGGCGCCAAGACGGCATGGATTTATTTCTCGGATAACTGGTTCGAATCGCGCGCCTTTCCTGACGCGATCTGCCGGTCGATTCGCGATCTCGGCAAAATCCCTTTCCTGCGGCTGATGCTGCGGTCGAGCGTCGAGCAATCGCGCGTCGAGAAGACGTTCACCATCAAGCGAATTAACGACGGTGAGTTTGACCATGATCTGCGTGCGTGGGCTCAGGGAGCTAAAGCGTTCGGCTCGCCCATTCTCATCGAGTGGGGAACGGAACCTAACGGGAAATGGTTTAGCTGGAACGGCAAATGGAATGGAGGGCTGCACAGCGGACCGGCGAATTACATCCGGGCCCACCGGCACATCGTGGACATCGTGCGCAGCGAAGGAGCGGACAACCTGCAATGGGTCTGGCACGTCAACTGGGACGATGACCCGGAACAACATTGGAATGCATTCGAGAATTACTTTCCCGGCCAGGAGTATTGCGACTGGATCGCGCTCAGCATCTACGGCCCGCTCACGCCGATGACACGCGACGGCTGCGAGAGCTTCCACGAGAAAATGAGTGCCGCCTATCCGCGCCTTATAAAGGTTGCGGCTGGCAAACCGATCATCGTCGCGGAGTTCGGCTGCGCCTTGCATAACAAACATTGCGATGCGGCGGAGTGGGCGTGCGCCGCGCTGGATGAAATTTTCTCCGGTCGCTGGCCTGCGATCATCGGCTTCTGCTGGTGGAACGAAGGGTGGCAGAATGATGACAATTCCAAACACGACACCGACATGATCATCTGGCATGACGCGGCTCTCGCGCATGTCTTTCACGAACAACTCGCGCAACATTCCGGCAAAATCGTGTCTCCGCCGCCGCCCCCATGATTTTCCTGTTCGGCTGCCGCAATCGTTCCACAATCGGCGCATGAAACTCCGAAACATCGTCGCGGTTTGTCTCTTCGCTTTGGTGGCACACGGCCGCGCCGAGAATGATTCGCTGGCGCAATTTGGTGATGATTTCTGGAAGTGGCGGGCGCAGTTCGCGCCATTCACCGGCGATGACGTTAACCGCACGGAACGGCCCGGCGGCAAGCGCGACTGGTCGCGAGCTTCCATGGACAAACGCCGCCATGATCTCGCCGCATTCGAAACGCAGTGGAAGAAGCTGGAGAACGGCAGCGCGCCCGTGGCGCAGCAGGTGGATTATCGTTTGCTCGGCTCGGCTCTGGCGCGGGTGCGCTGGGAACTCGACATCAACCCTGGCTGGGAACGCGATCCTAATTTCTATCTCGAACAAACTCTGACCTCGGTAGTTGAAGCGCTGACCGTGCCGGCTCCGTTCGACGCAGGGCGCAGCTCAGAGATTCTCGCCCGGCTGCAAAACATCCCATCCATCCTGCAGAGCGCGCAGGAGAATCTGCGCAATCCACCCGCGCCGTTTGCCACCGTCGCGATTGAGGCGCTGTCAAGCATCCGGCCCCAATTGCGCAAAATGTCTGCAGCATTGGCGCCACAGACGACGTTAAAGCCGGAGGAACTGGAGAGCGCCACTAACAACGCTGCCGATGCGCTGGAAAAGTTCCGCGACTTCTTGCGTGACCGCTTGCCCTCACTCCCGCAGGAGACCGCTCTTGGCCGCGAGGCCTACCTCTTCTTCCTTAAAAACGTCGCGCTCTACCCCTACTCGCCGGAAGAGATTCTCGCCATGGGTCAGCAGGAGTGGAATCGCGCGGTCGCCTTTGAGACTTATGAACGGGAGCGTAACGCCGGAACTCCGCCACTAAAGCTGGCGACAGATACCGCCACGTGGATGAAGGACGCGAG
>QHBL01000303.1 GCA_003244125.1 Chthoniobacterales bacterium | reverse complement strand
GAAGCCGAGGGATCCCGCCGCGTAACCTTTAAGGTAACTTCCACGGGATCCCTCAAGCCCGAAAACGTTTGGGGCTCGGGATGACAGGTGAATGGATCAACTCCTACGTTCCCGCCCGGCTTGATCGCCTGCCGTGGACGCGTTTCCATTCTTTCATCGTCATCGCTCTGGGTGCGACCTGGATCCTCGATGGCCTCGAAGTCACGCTCGCCGGATCGCTCGGCGCAATCCTGACGCGACCAGCCACGCTCAACCTGAGCGACGCGCAAGTCGGGGCGAGCGCGACGTGCTATCTCGCCGGCGCCGTCATCGGTGCGCTTCTTTTCGGCTACGGCACTGATCGACTCGGTCGTAAACGCCTCTTCTTCGTCACCGTTGCCGTTTATCTCTGCGCCACCGCGGCCACGGCATTTTCGTGGAATTTTGCGAGCTACGCCGTATTTCGCGCGATCACCGGCGCTGGGATCGGCGGCGAATACGCCGCCATCAATTCCGCCATCGATGAACTTATTCCGGCGCGCGTGCGCGGACGCGTCGATTTGATGATCAACGGCTCCTACTGGATCGGCGCCGCGCTCGGCTCAGCCGCCACGCTCTGGCTGCTCGACCCGCGCTGGTTCGCGGTCTCGCTCGGCTGGCGTTGCGCTTTCGGCATCGGCGCCGCGCTCGGGCTGGTACTGATGTTTTTTCGCCAATGGATCCCGGAAAGCCCGCGCTGGCTCATGATTCACGGACGGAACGAGGAAGCGGAACGGATTGTGGATCAGTTCGAAGCGAAAGCCGGCGCCGAAACATTGCCACCGCACGACGAACCGCCGGCGCGCATTCGCACCCGCACCCACACGCCGTGGCATGAGATTTGGAACACCATCGCGCATGAACACCGGCGGCGATCGATCCTCGGCTTTGTCCTGATGTTAACGCAGGCGTTTTTCTATAACGCGATCTTCTTCACTTATCCGCTGGTGCTCATGCGCTTCTACGCTGTGCCGCCGGAGAACGCCGGACTGTATCTGCTCCCGTTTGCGCTCGGGAATGTGCTCGGTCCTTTTCTCATCGGACACCTCTTCGATGTTGTCGGCCGCAAACAAATGATTACAGCGACCTACGCCATCTCGGGCGTGTTACTGGCGTTGACCGGTTGGCTTTTCCACGCCGGACTATTAAACGCGCGAACGCAGACGCTCGCCTGGATGATCATTTTCTTTGTGGCTTCAGCTGCGGCCAGCTCAGCTTATTTGACCGTGAGCGAAATCTTTCCGCTGGAAGTTCGCGCCTTCGCCATCGCAATTTTTTACGCGATCGGAACTCTCGCCGGCGGCGTGGGCGCGCCGATCCTCTTCGGCTGGATCATCGGCACCGGATCAAAAACAGCTCTGCTCAGCGGCTACCTCGTGGGCGCCGCGCTTATGGTCATCGGCGCATGCACGGAGGCGTGGCTCGGCGTCGCGGCAGAAGGCCAATCGCTCGAGAAAATCGCGGCGCCGCTGTCTAGCCGCGGGTGATTACGCCGCCATCTTGACCGCATCCTTGTGGCCCAGGATGCGGACGGTCTGCTGAAGTTGCTCCACTTTGAGCGGCTTCTTCAACACCGTGACCGGTCCCTTGGAGAGGATGCGGTCGAGCATTTCGCTATCCGGATAACCGGTGATGATGATGATGGGACAATCTGGTTGTTCTTCCTTAAGGGCATCGTAAACATCATCGGCCGGGCCATCGGGCAGCTTGAGGTCGAGGAACACGAGATCGAACTTTTGCTTATCGATGCAAGCAATCGCTTCCTTCACCGTGCCGACCACGACACGGCTAAAGCCGATCTTTTTGAGGAAAAGCTTAAAGAGATTTTGCAGGCTCTCATCGTCATCCACCACCAGCACGGTGGGCTGACCCGCCTTGTCTTCCTTAAGGATATCCTTGTCCAGCGCGTTCTTTTTGATGCGCCAGCGGCCGCCGATCTGAATGGCCGGAAGCTGTCCGCGCTGCACCAAGTAATAGACCGTAGGAAGCGGGATGCGGAGGTATTTGGCGGTTTCCTTTACGGTCAGCAGGTTATGCATGGGGGTTTAGTATTCATCAACTTGCGCCTGCCGACGCAAGACTTATTCACGATTTCATCATTATAAAAACCAGAATGAAAGTCAAATAGTCTTTCTCGGCTGCAATCGTTTAAGTGACCGTGAAAGAGAGGCGCTTGATCGACCGTCCCTCTCATAAGCATGTCATTCCCAGCCGTAAAGACGGCGAGGAGCCGCGCGATTGGTGGTCATCATGAGGCAGGTTTTTCCCTGAGCTTAGAATGATTCAGCGGCAGCTAAGCGCGCTCGCTCCGCCTTTCCCTGCTGGACAAGCGAAACCCCGCGGTGAACTATTCCCGCTTCCCATGAGCGTTCTGTTCTTCAAACGCTTTCTTAAACGTCCATTCCAAATCGCTTCCATCGTGCCGAGCTCGCGCGCGCTGGTCGAACGCGTGGCGAGCAAGATCGATTTCGATCGGGCGCGCGTCATCGCCGAGTACGGCCCGGGCGAAGGTGTGCATTCGCGCGAGCTGGCGGCGCGGATGCGGCCCGACGCGCAGCTATTGCTCTTCGAACTCGACAGCGCTTTCTCGCGCGATCTCGCCCGCCAATTCGCAGGCGATCGCCGTGTCCAGGTCATTAATGCCAACGCCGCGACGATTCGCACCGAGCTGGCCCGGCGCGGCATCGCGTATTGTGATTATATCATTTCCGGCATTCCCTTCAGCATTCTCGAGCTGGAGAAAAAACGCGACCTGCTCCGGCAAACACACGACGCGCTCGCACCTGATGGCGCATTCATTATTTATCAGGTCACGAACGAGCTGCGACAACATGCAACCGAGTTCGCCAGCGCCGAATCGGAATACTTTCTGCAAAACATTCCGCCGATGTTCATCACCGTTTTTCAGAAGAGCGCGACGAGTAACGGCAGCAACGGCGCCGAAGAAACAGCCGCGCATTTTTCCTCGACCACCGCGCGATGAAGGAGACAAAGTCGCGCATCGAAAAAGATTCGATGGGCGAAATGGAGGTGCCCGAGCACGCCCTGCACGGCGCGTCCACTCAGCGGGCGGTGCTGAACTTTCCGATCAGCGGTTACCGGTTCTCCCGGCCGTTCATCCGTGCCCTCGGCTTGATCAAATGGGGCGCGGCCCAGGCTAATCACGATCTCGGTTTGCTCGATGCTCATCGCACCGCGCTCATCGTCCAGGCCGCGGAAGAAGTGGCCGAAGGCAAACACGATGGGGAATTTCCGCTCGATATTTTCCAGACCGGCTCCGGCACGAGCACGAATACGAATGCGAACGAGGTGATCGCAAACCGATGCGCGCAGCTCGCCGGCAAGGCGATCGGTTCACGCGAGGTCGTGCACCCGAACGATCACGTCAACATGGGACAATCGAGCAACGACGTTATCCCATCAGCCATTCACGTCAGCGCGGCGGAGCAATTGAAAAACTGTCTGCTGCCTTCGCTGGAAAAGCTGGGCGATGCCTTCGCGAGGAAGGCAAAGGAATTTCACGAAATCATCAAGATCGGCCGCACGCATTTGATGGATGCGACGCCGGTGCGACTCGGGCAGGAGTTCGGCGGCTACGCGCAACAGATCGATTACGCGAAGGCGCGGGTGCAAAAAGCGATCGAGGTCTTGCGCGAACTGGCGCTGGGCGGAACGGCGGTCGGCACCGGGTTGAACCGGCACCACGATTTTCCCGCGAAAGTGATGCGGCATTTGCATCAGCGCACCGGCATTGATTTCTACGAGGCGCGGAATCACTTCGAGGCCCAGGGCGCGAAAGACG
>QHBL01000036.1 GCA_003244125.1 Chthoniobacterales bacterium | reverse complement strand
ACGGTGCCTATCGGAATATCGAGGATGGCGGCAATTTCACGATACGAAAATTGCCGCATGTAAAACAAAGTGACCGGCGCACGATAACGCTCCGCCAGCCCGTGCAAAGCCTGCTGCACAATCTTCGCATCGACCGCATTCACGACCGAGGGTGAGAGATGCGGCGGCTCGATAAACTGTAGATCGTCTCCCAGATCCACAAAATGGGCGTCGTATCGTTTCCTCGCGATAAACGCCCGGAACAATGTCGTAAAAAGCCAGGCCCCGACCTTCGAAGCATCACGCAACTGATGTCCCTTCGCAGCCCAGATATAAAACGTCTGCTGGGTGAGATCAGCAGCATCAGCTTCCTTGCGGGTTAAGGACAGCGCGAACGTATAAAGCGCCAGATAAAACTCCCCAACCAAGCCCTCGAAATCAAGATTCACCGCCACCCCCTCGCCGCTAGCGGTGGCACTCTGTTCCGAGGACGACCGAGATTCCGGAGCGCTCTCCTGCTTCGCTGCTGCCTTCTCGACCTTGGCGCGAGGAGAAGTCACCCGAATATTGCATTGAATTACTTTGTCGGTCTCGACCCAGTAAACGTTGCTGACGAATTCGACCTGGATTCTTGTCCCGCTTCTCGTCTCCAGCGGAAGGCTTTCATAGCGAATGTACTCGGTTTCTTGCAGGACTTGGAAGGCGGTGCGGTTGGCGGCGATGTCTTTGAACTGGCCGATCTCCCAAAGTTTCTTCCCAATCAACTGAGCAAAAGGATAGTCGAGCAAATCGAGGAGAAACGGGTTCACATCCATGATCTCGCCGGTTGTGCCGTCGAGGATGAGGATCCCATCCTGCGCGGTCTCAAATAAACGGCGATAGCGCAGCTCGGATTTTCGCAGCGCGAGCGTTTGAGCGTCTTCGCCTGTTTGAGCCGAAGTTGGCTTCTTCATTCTCTGTCTCCGTCTAATTTCACGCGTAGAAGCTTCAGGAATACTTACCGCAGTTTCATGGAAGATTCGCGACCAATAATATCAGACAGGCGCCTGAATTTCTACACAGATTACTTCGCATTTCGCCGCGGTTTTGCGGCCTTGAAACAGCGTCCGCAGATCGCAACGTTCATTTAGGCCGCAGCGCAGACTCATTACCCATGGTCGGTATTCTTCATGAGTGGCCGGATCGCATGAGGCATAATAATTCTGCACTTCGCAAAATCATTTCGGAATAAAAAATCGAATTCGAACTCTAACACTTCGCAAAGTAACTCCGAAACAAGAAAGAATATTATGATGATCAACCATAGCTTAATGCAGCGCTCATCGCGTTCGCTGCATGTTGGTATCAGCGTCGCGTGCGCGATTGTCGCGACGATGCTAGGCAGTAGCGCAGCGCGGGCCGCGAACCATAGCGACGCGCCTCTTATTAAGTTAGACCCGCAGGTCAACCTCACGGACGTGTATGCTTTTGTCGGAACCAAATCCGATAACTCGAACGAGCGCGTTCTTAATGTCGTCGTGCAGGTCCGTCCCTTTTCGGAGCCGGGCGATGGCGCGATTTTCGAACGCTTTTCACCGGATGCTCGTTACAGCGTCAACATTACTAACCCGGCCACGGGCGCGCTCCTGCGGCGCTACGACTTCCAGTTCTCGCCGGTCACATCGGGCTACAAGCGGACGAACACAGTCCTTTCCTACGGGCAGGCATTAGCGCCGCTGGGCGCCGGCGGGCAGATCCTGAATGTAGGCGATGAGAACCAGAACTACACCCAGACCTACACTGTGACCCGCGTCGACTCCGACCGGGGGAACCGATCCACGGTTCTGGGCAGCAATCTGCTCACGCCGCCGCCCAACGTTGGCGACCGGGTGACTCCGCTCTACAACGACGCACAGGGTCGGGCGCGCTCCGGCGCAACAACCTTCGCCGCACTTGATCTCTACACGCAGCAGACCATTTACAACTTGCCTTCGGGCGAGACTGTCTGGGCTGGTCACCGCGAAGATGGCTTTTATTCGGACATCCCCGGTATCTTCAACCTGCTTGACCCTCGCATCCTCGCGTCCAGCGCAGCAGGCAACCCCGATGGTGAGACACCACTCGGCACTCCGAGTGCAGGCACGGACGGCTTCCGCGGGTATAACGTTCTTGTTTACGCCATTCAGATTCCTATCTCGGATTTGCCAAGCTTCTCTTACAACGTTTACAACAATGCGGTTTATTATGGGCCTCAGGTCCAGCGAGGAGTAGGTGTCTATGCCTCAACCGCCCGGCCACACGTTCGATTGCTCTTCGACCGCACCGGTAACGGCAGCAGCAACGACAATGACTACACGAAGGCGAATGGCCCGTTCATTCAGGTTCAACGTCTGGGTAACCCGATCTTCAACGAGGGGTTAGTCGCGCTCCAGGATAAGGATAATCTCAACGCCACCCCGCCGACGGTGGATGCCCGGTACGCGACTTATGCGCTTAATCCCGAGATCGCGCGTTTGGTTAACCGCATCTACGGGACGCAGTTTCAAGAGACGGGGCGCACCGACTTGCAGAGTATCTTCATTCCCGAAGTGCTCCGGGTGAACACTGAGACCGAGCCGGTGCGTTTGGCTGGCCAGCCTGGCTTCAACCGCCTGAGCACGTTTGGCGGCGACCGGAC
>QHBL01000240.1 GCA_003244125.1 Chthoniobacterales bacterium | reverse complement strand
ATCTTTTGCGCAATGTCGCTTTCGACTCCAAAGACATCGCTCAATTTGCGATCGTAAGTCTCGGCCCAAAGATGGGAATCGTTCGCCGCATTGATCAACTGCACCGTCACCCGCACGGCATCGCCGCTCTTCTGCACGCTGCCTTCTAGAATATTGGCCACGCCGAGTTTGGCTGCGATCTCAGGCAGATCGGAAGGCACGCTTTTGAAACGTTGGGTCGATGTGCGCGAGATAACCTTCAAATCACCGATTTTGGAAAGGCGCGCGAGAATTTCATCCTGAATCCCATCGGCGAAATAGGCGTTGCTCTTGTCTTCGCTTAGGCTTTCGAACGGTAATACTGCGATCGATTTGTTATCTGAGATTACCGTCGCACTTCGCCTGTTCGACGCGGTGTATCGGCCGAGAAAGAACAAGCCTAATGAGAGTGCGCCAGCAATTAGCGCCACATAGACCCACACTCGACTGCGCGATCGCTGAACTTCTCCTTCAGCCGCTGCCGCCCGTTTGATTCCATCCGGCGTAAGCTCAAAAGCCCAGGCGAGAATCAGCGCCACGGGAAAACCAATCACGAGAAGCAGGACGACGAGGCGCACCGCCCAATTCGGTATGTCGAAGAACGGAAAGACCTGAGTCGCGATCTGAACGAGCAGCCAGCCGACGACGGCATAGGCAATCGCAACCTTGTAAACATTGCGCCGTTTCAGCTCCTCGAAAAAGTTCATCGATGGCCGGAAGCATTGACCAGCGGCGCACGCGATGCGAGACGAAAGCAGCGCGCGACGACGGCGAATTTGAGCGGCGCACGCGCTAACCTGCCGCTACCTTGTCACCATTCCTTGCGCAACCGCGATGCACAAAACGAATTCAATCATCATGCACGCGCCGCGCGCTGAAATTTTCGACACAGCGGCGAATCTTGAACTCTGGCCGGACATTTTACCGCACTATCGCTACATCCGTTACCTCCGGCGCGGTCGCGACCGCAACGTCGTCATCATGGCTGCGACGCGTTCCGGCATACCTATTTCCTGGACTTCCGAACAGATGATCGACCGGGAGCGATTCGAAATTCGTTTCCATCACCTGAAAGCATTCACTAAAGGCATGCGCGTGGTCTGGACTTTTCAGGAAACGCCGGCCGGCGTGCTTGTCGAGATCGCGCACGATCTCACCTTTCGTGTCGCTCCATTAGCTCCGCTCGCCGAGCCGCTCATCGGCGATTTCTTCATTCATCACATCGCGAATCAGACGCTGCGATGCATGAAAGCGCATCTCGAATCGCGAAACTAGACATGCCCGGGAAACGCCATCGTCGCTGTGTCATTACCGGACTCGGGCCGATCACCTGCATTGGGCGCGGCCGGGATAATTTCTGGCGCGGCATTCTGGCCGAGCGCAGCGGCATCACTCACGTTTCGACCTTCGACACGTCAATGTTCAACGCCCATTGCGCGGGCGAGATCCGCGATTGGGATCCGACGGAGTTTTTCCCGCCGCATCGGCTCAAGCGGCTCGATCGCTACGCCCAGTTCTCCGTTGCTTCGGCGAAACTGGCGCTCGATGACGCACGTCTGCCGTACTCACGCGAGCAGCCGCAACATCGTGTCGGAGTCAGTTTCGGCACCGCGCTCGGCGGCGTGGCGAATGCCGAAGATCAGCACGCCTATTTTCTCAAAAAAGGCTCGCGCGGTGTGAACCCCACGCTCGCGCTCCAGGTCTTTGGCGGCTCGGCGCATTCCAACATCGCGATCGAGTTCGGCTTTCGCGGCGTCGGCACGACCAACTCGAATAGTTGCGCGAGCGGCACCGTCGCCGCGGGGGAAGCGATGCGTTACATCCGCGATGATTTTGCCGACGTCATCGTGGCCGGCGGGGCGGAAGCGCCGTTGAGTCCCCTCACCTTCGGCGCCTTCTCCATTATCAAAACGATGAGCATGTGGAAAGGCGCGCCGGAGTTTTCCTGCCGGCCTTTCGATAAACTGCGCGACGGCTTCGTCATGGGAGAAGGCGCCGCGTCGCTCGTGCTGGAAGAGCTCGAACACGCCCGCGCGCGCGGGGCGAAGATTTACGCCGAGCTGCTCGGTTACAGTCTAAATAACGACGCTTTTCACATGACCACACCGCTGCCTGGCGCGGAGTCATGCATTCGCGCTATGCGAGAAGCGCTGGCGGACGCGCAGCTCGCACCGGAGCAGATCGATTACATCAACGCGCACGGCAGCTCGACCCAGCTCAACGACGCCACTGAAACCCTCGCGATCAAGGAGGTCTTCGGCGAACACGCGCGCAAAATTCCGGTGAGCGCAACGAAACCGTTCACTGGGCATCCACTCGGCGCGACCGGCGCGATCGAGGCGATGATTTGCGCGCTCGCGCTCGAGCACCAGCATGTGCCCCCGACCTTGAACCGCGAACAGCCAGATGACGCGTGCGATCTCGACGTCGTGCCGAACCAGGGCCGGGCGACCGACCTGCGCTACGTCATGAGCAATTCGTTTGGATTCGGCGGGATTAATGCCTGCGTGATCCTCGGAAAGCTCGGCGCGTAACTTTGGGTAGCGCACGCGTCCCGCGTGTTGCGGACTTTCCTAAACGCGATCGCCTTTGGGATGATGTCGCGCAAAGGGAAGATCGGCGTGACGCCAAAACCAACACCCGGGACGCGTGCGCTACCCAGAGTCTGCGCGCGATGCGTCAAACAAATCTGCGCGGTTCTGTTGCGTTCGAAGACGTGCCTGTTCCTTTCGCCACTTCGCCACCTCAGCGTGATTCCCACTGAGCAACACCTCCGGCACCTTCCACCCTCGAAACTCAGCCGGTCGCGTGTATTGCGGCGCTTCGAGGGAACCATCGCGGAAACTGTCATCGACTGCAGATTGCTCATGGCCGAGAACTCCAGGCAGCAATCGCACCACCGCATCAACGAAAACGACGGCCGCGATGGCGCCGTTAGTCAGCACATAATCTCCGATCGAGATTTCCTCATCGACCAGATGCTCGACCACGCGGTGATCAACGCCCTCGTAATGCCCGCAGACGATGATGACATGCGCATGGTGCGCCATCTGGATCGCGAGGTGCTGATCAAAACGTCTGCCTTGCGGCGTCATGAGAACGCAAATGCTGCCAATCGTGCGGAGCGATTCGACCGCAGCAAAAATCGGCTCCGGTTTCATCACCATCCCCTGCCCGCCACCGAACGGCGCATCATCCACTACGTGATGTTTGTCGCTCGTCCAGTCGCGGAGATTATGGATGTGGAGGTCGAGCGCGCCGCTTTCCTGCGCGCGCTTCATCATGCTTTGGCTCAACGGGACGCGGCAGATCTCGGGGAATAGGGTAATGATGTCGATGCGCATCGTGGCGCAAGTTTCCAACTTGCGCTGGTAAAGCAAAGGCGAGTTGGACAGTTGCCCTTACTCGATGATCTCCAGCGTCGCGCGCTGATTGTGACGTGAGGCAGAACTTGAGAGCAGTGCGCGAATGGCCTGGATGGTTTGGCCATTGCGGCCAATGATGCGGCCCACATCGCTTTGCCGCAGCTGAAGCCGAAACGTCACCGCTCGCCCGGAAGGGATCTCGCTGATGATCGCTTCGTCTGGAAACTCGGCGAGTTGGCGGATGATGAATTCGAGAAACTCACGCATGACGCAATCTGCCGTCATCCTGGGCGAAGTCGAACGATCCCGCAGAAGTTGCCCTTGCGGTGCGCAACGGGATCCCTTCAACCCCGAACGCATTCGCGGCTCAGGATGACACCGTGACGGCCGGCGCGTTCGCTGCCACTTTCCTGTTCTTCTTAATCAAGCTTCGCACGGTATCGCTCGGCTGCGCGCCATGCGACATCCAATGCTCGATGCGATCGAGCTTCAGCGTGCTGTTGTGTCCGGGCTTCTTCGGATCGTACGTCCCGACGAGTTCGAGGAATTTGCCGTCGCGCGGGCTGCGGCTGTCGGCGACAACGACTTTGTAATACGGGCGATTGAGCGCGCCTTCTCTGCGGAGTCTGATAGATACGGACATCTAAGAAAGTTAAGAGGTTGAGGAGTTGAGTGGTTGAGCGGAGGAAACGAATCGCCGCAATCGCGAATTTCGCAAGCGTTTAGCTTCGCATACGCGCCATTTGCGCCATCATTCGTTTCATCTTCCCGGTGCTCTTCATCAGCTTGCGCATTTGGTTGAAACGCTGAAGCAGATCGTTGACTTCTGTGACGGTGCGGCCGCTGCCGCGCGCGATGCGCTGACGCCGGCGCGCGTTCAGAATGTCAGGCTTGGTCCGTTCCTGCGGCGTCATCGACAAGACGATGGCTTCGATGCGGCGCAGCTGTTTTTCATCAATGTTCAGCCCGGGCACGTTGCTCATGCCGGGCAGCATTCCGATGATGTTTTCCAGCGGACCCATTCGCCTCATCATTTTGAACTGGGCGAGAAAATCGTTGAAATCGAAGCTGGCGGTGCGCAGCTTTTTTTCCAGGCGCGCCGCTTCTTCTTCGTCGACAGCTTCCGCCGCTTTCTCGACCAACCCCACGATGTCGCCCATGCCCAGAATGCGGCCCGCCAGCCGATCTGGCACGAACGCTTCGAACTGGTCCAGCTTCTCGCCCATGCCGGCGAATTTGATCGGCCGCTGCGTCACCTCGCGCATGGAAAGCGCCGCGCCGCCGCGCGCGTCGCCGTCGAGTTTAGTCAAAACGATCCCGGTGATTTGCAGCGCTTCGTTGAAGTGAGTGGCCACGCTGACCGCCTGCTGACCAGTCGCCGCGTCAGCCACGAGCAGAATTTCCTGGGGCTGGAGAAAATCACGCAACCGCTTCAGTTCCTCGACCAGCGGCTGATCGATCTCCTGCCGCCCGGCCGTATCGAAAATCTCGACGTTCTGCGTCTGCGCCTGCGCCCAGGTGATGCTCGCTTTGGCGGAACGCACCACGTCCTTCTCCTCCGGCGGCGGGGTGTAAACCGGCACTTCGACCTGCCGGCCCAGGGTCGCGAGCTGCTCGATCGCGGCGGGACGTTGCAGATCGCAGGCGATCAACACCGGCGTGCGTCCCTGCTTTTTCAGCAGGCGCGCCAGTTTGGCGGAGGAAGTAGTTTTGCCGGCGCCGTTCAAGCCGACCATGAGAATACGGGCCGGCTTTTGCAGGTTCAGCGGCGCGGTGTCGCCGCCGAGCAGCGTCGTTAGTTCATCG
>QHBL01000269.1 GCA_003244125.1 Chthoniobacterales bacterium | reverse complement strand
ATGATGGCGTTGAGCGGCGTGCGTAGCTCATGGCTCATGTTGGCCAGGAAGACGCTCTTCGCGCGGTTCGCCTGCTGCAACGATTCCTCGTAGCGTTTGCGTTCCGTGACATCGCGGGCCGCGGCGAACACTCCCTGCAGCTTCCGGTCGCGGTCGTGAAATGTGCTCGCGTTATAGGACACCACGGTTTCCTTGCCGTCACGGGCGCGCGCGGTCAGCTCGTAATCGGTAACTTTGCCTTCGCCGAGCACTAACTTGATGCCGGCCTCGGCTCGTTCCGGATCGGTGAAGTAGTCCTTGAAGGGCGCGCCGATCAGCTCGTCGCGCGTGCACCCGGTGAGCGCTTCCATTTGCTTGTTCACGTCGGTGATAATGCCGCGCGGATCAGTCGTGATCAGTGCATCAATGTTCGATTCGATCAGCGAGCGCGTATAGAACTGTTGATCGCGCACGCGCTGATCGAGCAGCAGTCGCTCCGCTTCTACTTGCTTGCGGGCCGTGTTATCGGTCCCGATTAACAGATAGCCGATGATTTCACCTTGATCGTCGCGCAACGCCGTGACCGAAACGATGGCCGGGAAGCGGCTCTCGTCCTTGCGGATGTAGGTCAATTCGTAGATGTCCTCGATCCCCCGCGAGGCCTTGAAAACCAATGCCTCAAATCCCGGTGCGATCCTGGTGCCAAGCTCGGCGCTCAAAGCTTTCGCGCGCGCAATCACTTCCTGCGGATCAGAAATGTCGGCTGGAGTGATCTTATTCATCACATCGCCAGCCGTGTAGCCCAGCATGCGCTCAGCGCCGACGTTGAAAATCTGAATCACGCCCTTCTCATCAGTCGCGATGCTCGAGAAGTTTGCGCTATTAAAAATCGCACTCTGCAACGCGCCCGCCTTCAGCAGCGCTTCTTCCGCCCGCTTGCGCGCGGTGACGTCTTCCATCGCTAGGACGAGCAGCTCCCCGTGATGGCCTGCCTCCAGCTTGCGCGCGTTCAGTAGCATCACGCGGCGCCCGATCACAGGGAAGGTATGCTCCAGCTCGAAGTCATTGAACACGGAGCTTTTCGGCACAATATCTTCTAGAAGAGTTCGCAGGCTGGGGATGTCCCACTGGCCATTGCCCAGCTCGTAGATGAGCTGGTTCTCGGTCTCTTCGGCAGAGACCTGAAAGGCCTGGTAAAAAGCGCGGTTACCCGATCGCACCCGCAAGGTCGTATCGAGAATCAAGAGCGGCTCGCGCACGGTATCGACAATGTTCTGCGCGTAGGTCTCGATCGCCTTCAGATCCGCTTCGGAGCGTCGCCGCTCCGTCACGTCTTCCATCGCCAGGACGAGCAACTCGGCATGACTCCCCGCGCGCAGCTTGCGGCCATTCAGCAGCATGACGCGACGGCCGATCACCGGAAAAGTGTGCTCCAGCTCGAAGTCGTTAAAAACGGAGCTGGTCGGAATCACGTCCTCGAGCAGTGTTCGCAACGCGGGGATGTCCCACTGGCCGTTCCCCAACTCATAGATGAGGCGGTTCTCGGTTTCTTCGGAAGAGACCTGGAACGTCTGGTAGAAGGCGCGGTTCGCGCTCCGGACGCGCAACGTGGTGTCGAGCATCAGCAGCGGCTCGCGCACCGTATCCACGATATCCTGCGCGTAGGTCTCGATCTCTTCCACGAGCGGTGCATCGGTTAACATGAGGCCCGTCGGAGACGGAGCTTAGCATAAGGCCAACAGCGAGAGATGCAGCCGATAGTTTGCGGATTGCGCGCCCGATGATTTCGCATTGCCAGTGAGGAGCGCAAAATAGATAAAGGCCGGATGAACCGGAGATTTCTTTTCAGCGCAGCGCTCGCCGCATTCGCCATCCTCGCAACGGCTGGCCGTTCCAACGCAGCCGATGAGGACCTCGCGCCGATCAAAGCCGAAATCACGAAGCGACACGATGAGGCGGTGAAGCGGTTGCAGGATTGGATCAAGCTGCCGTCGATTGCGGCGGAGGATCTCAATTTTCCCGCGGGCGCGGAGTTGATGGCGAAGATGGCGAAGGAGGCCGGCTTTCAGCAGGCGACGGTGATCAATACCGATGGGAAGCCGGGCGTGTTTGCGACGCTCGATGCGGGCGCAGCCAAGACGGTGGGGCTTTATTTCATGTACGATGTGAAACAGTTCGATCCGGCGGAATGGACTTCGTCGCCGACCGACGCGCAGATTGTTGATAAGCCGGGACTCGGCAAGTCGATGGTCGGCCGTGGTGCCGTGAACCAGAAAGGGCCGGAGTCAGCGTTCCTGGCCGCACTTCACGCCATCAAAGGCGCCGGCAAAAAATTGCCGGTGAACCTGGTGATGGTGGCGGAAGGCGAGGAGGAGATTGGTTCGCCGCACATCGGCCAGATCGTACACGAGCCGGAAGTGGAAGCGGCGCTGAAGAAATGTGTCGGCGTGTTTATGCCGTCGTCGATGCAGGATCGCGATGGGGAAGTGACGGTAAGCCTGGGCGCGAAAGGCGTGATCGAGGTGCAGTTGATTTCGAGCGGCGAGGAATGGGGTCGTGGTCCGGGGAAGGACATTCACTCTTCGCTCAAGGCGATGGTGGACAGCCCGGCGTGGCATTTGGTGAAAGCGCTCGACACGCTGGTCTCCGCGGACGGGAACGAGATCGCGATCGACAATTATCCAAAGCCGCGGCCGCTTAGCGCGGAGGAGAAAAAGATGATCGCCGACTCGTCGGCGCGCCGAAGCGAGGAACAGCAAAAGAAGCAGTTCGAAGTGCAACATTGGATCGGCGATCTCCCGTGGGAGAAGGCGAACGACCGTTTGGAAGGGCAGCCGACGGTGAACATCGAAGGTCTGGTCAGCGGCTACACTGGTCCTGGCGGAAAGACGGTGCTGCCGCATCGCGCGGAAGCGAAACTCGATTTGCGGTTGGTGCCGGGAATGAAGGCGGCCGACGCGATCGCGGCGCTCAAAGCGCATTTGGCGAAGCATGGTTTCAGTGACATCGAGGTTAATATGTCCGGTGGTTACGATCCGACGACGTCACCGGCGAGCGCGCCGTTGATCCAGGCGCAGGTGTCAGTGCTGAAGGGCGATGGAATTGATCCGATTATGTGGCCGTGGAACGCCGGCTCGTATCCCGGTTACATTTTCACCAACCCGCCGGTCAGTCTGGCTTGTGGACATTTCGGGCTGGGGCACGGCAGCGGTGCCCACGCGCCAGATGAATATTACGTGATCGATTCGACTAATCCGAAAATCCAAGGATACGACGGCGCGGTGATGTCGTTTGTGGAGTATCTCTACGAGCTGGGCAAGTGATCGCCGGCGGGTGGTGGAATGTGGCCAACTCGCAGCCATCGCGGCAGCCAAAGCGTTAATTGCCAGCGCTGCTGCGGCGCGAGTTCGGCATTGAAACACCGCCTGCCAAGCCCCACCCTAACAGCGTGGGCCCTGACGCGGCGGAGAGAAAAATCGAGATCGCCCATGTGCTGATGATGGACGTGGTACAGTACTCACGCTTACTCATCACCGAGCAAACGCGAGTGCTTGAAGAGCTGGCGCGCGTGGTCCGGGCCACACCGCGCGTGCAGCGTGCGGAAGCTGCTGGCAAAATCATCCGCATTCCCAGCGGAGACGGAATGCTGCTCGTTTTTTTTGATGAGGCCGAGGCGCCGCTCGAGTGTGCGGTGGAAATCGCGCGCGCGATCAAGAGCCTACCCATGCTGCGATTGCGGATGGGCATTCACAGCGGACCGGTGAACCAGATCATGGATGTGAACGAGCGCGTGAACGTGGCCGGTGCAGGCGTGGACATGGCGCAGCGGGTGATGGATTGCGGTGACGCCGGTCACATTCTGCTGTCGAAACGAGTGGCGGACGATCTCTTGCCTTTCCCGCGCTGGAATCCGCATCTGGAGGAACTCGGCGAATGCGAAGTGAAGCACGGGCGGAAGGTTTCCCTGGTCAATTTCCATACTGACGAAGTGGGTAATCCGGAGCCGCCGCAGAAGTGCGCACATCTGGCGAAAAGCCGAGATGCCCGGACGGCTAACGAGAAATCGATCGCCGTTTTGCCGTTCGAAAATCTCAGTCCTGATCCGGAGAATGCCTACTTCGCGGACGGCATCCAGGAGGAAATTCTGACGCGGCTGTCGAAGATTCGCGAGCTGAAGGTGGTGTCGCGCACTTCCACCCAGTCATACCGGCGGCCCACAGCGAACCTGCGTGAGATCGCGCAGCAACTCGGCGTAGCCAATGTGGTGGAGGGCAGCGTGAGAAAAGCCGGCGATCAGGTGCGGGTGCACGTGCAGCTCATCAGCGCAGCTGATGATGTGAACCTTTGGGCGGAACGATACGACCGAAGATTGACGGACATTTTCGCAGTCGAGACGGAGATTGCGAAGAACGTTGCCGAAGCATTGCAGGCGCGACTGACAGGCGCGGAGCAGCGCGCGATCGCTTCGCGGCCGACGGAAAACACTGAAGCGCATCAGCTTTACCTGAAAGGCCTTTACTACTGGAATAAATTCTTTGCTCCGCACTTTGACAGGAGTCGCGAATATTTCGAGCGCGCGATTGAGCTCGATCCGAACTACGCGTCAGCATACGCCGGACTCTCGGTCTTCTACTTGTTCGCGGCCGTGAACGGCTTGATGCGGCCAGAACAGGGCTGGCCGCCGGGAATCGCAGCGGTGGAGAGAGCGCTCAGTCTGGATCCCAATCTGGCTGAAGCCTACAACCCGCTCGCCGCGGTCAAGCTGTACCACGATCGCGACTGGCCGGCAGCGGAGGGCGCCTTCCGCCGCGGTATTGAGCTAAACCCGAATTTCGCCGAAATCCATCATCACTACGGGCTTTGCCTCATGTTGTTTGGCCGGCAGGAGGAAGCGCTGGCAGAGATGGCGCGCGGCCTTGAATTTGAGCCATTGTCAGCGCGTTTTCATGTGAACTCGGCGCGGTGCCTCTTCTTCATGCGGCAGTATGAGCGAGCCACCGAGCAGTTCCGGAGCACAATCGAGCTCGATCCGAATTACGCGCTGCCGCACGAGTGGCTTGGTTACGCTTACGAAAAAACAGGGATGCACACGGAGGCCATCGCTGAATGGGCCAAGGGGCTGATGCTGAGCAATTGTGCAGCAGAAGCGACGATGTTGGAGCGCGTGTATGAGACCGAAGGCTTCGAGCAGGCCGTGCGTAGCCTCGCCTGCAAACAGCTGGAAACTTTGGAGGCAAGACGCGCGCGAGGTGAGTTTGTCTCGCTCGGCGCGTTTGTCGAAGTTTACACGCAACTGAACGAGCACGAGCAAGCCGTCGACGCGCTCGAACAAGCCTTCGCGGAACGGACGCGCATCGCGCTGGAGGTCAGCGTTGATCCGCGCTTCGACGCGCTCCGCGGTAACCAGCGCTTTGCGGAGTTAGTCGATTCCATTCCCATCGAGTTTCGGGTTCGCTGACAGCGCGCAGCAGGACGATTAGCCATCGGGTCGCTTTCGCTCTGCATGGTCCTTGTTTCCCCGGCGGCCGCCGCCCCCGCTGCGGTTTCGGGTCGCCAAACCAGACTGAAACGTCATGCAAGTACCTGCTGCTGTTGATTCCAGTTTCCCGAATTAAAACGTTGTCATTCCGGAAATTTTATGCGAAAATGGGTTGTCCGGCCCGTTTATTGCAGTATAAAGGCCGTCCCCCATGAACATAGTTCTGTCCCGCTTTGCCCTTATTGTCGGCTGCGCGCTCGCAGCTCCGTTTGCCGCCTCAGCCGTTTCGCCCACGGCACGAATCGCTCCGTCGCAACCGACGAAGTTCCTCTTCAAAGATGCTTCCGGAAAGACTGCGTCGGTGGATGTGATCCAAAAATACCAGCCGGCGAAAATCGTGCGGCCATTTGGCAAGACGAATCCGCAGATCGACCCGAAGCTGATGCGCGCGGCCAGCATCGCGGAAGAACGCGCCCATGCGCATTCACGCAGAATGTGCTGGCATGCGGTGAAAGAAGCGTTGCTCGCTTCCGGCGTCGTTAGCTCGCGGCCAAAGACAACCTTAGCCAAGCAGGCGGCGCAGGAGCTGGTAACAAGCTATGGGTTTAAAAAACTGCAAGTGAGCGATCCATTTCAGGCGCCGGTTGGGTCGGTGCTGGTTTACAACGCGGCTCGCTCCGCCGGCCACGTCGAGATTCGGACGGCGAACGGATTTGTGAGCGACTTTCGTTCGAAAACGCCCTCGCGGCGCCCATTGCTCGGCGTCTTCATAAAGGCGTAAAACGCCCGGTCCTCCGCGCTGGAAGGGACGACCTCTGTGTCGTCCCCGTACACGGCGCCGGTCGCTCCAGGAAAACCGCAGGCTTATTCTGCGCACAATGCCTTCATCGGATCGATGCGCGTGGCGCGATCAGCGGGAAACACCACGCATCCCCGCAACGCCCGCGAGCAGCAGAGTGATCGCGCTGAAAGTGGACCAGATCATGCGCATCCACGCCATAAAGTAGTGAGCTAAGCAGCCGGGTGCCGGCAAAGGCAGCGCCAAGACCGATGACTGATCCAAGCGCGGCGAGCGACATTCCCTGCCGCAGAATCAGCCGCGGCACATCACGTGATTGCGCGCCCAGCGCCATGCGCAATCCGATTTCGCGCCCGCGACCGGGACAACGTAAGACATCACGCCGTAAACGCCGACGGCAGCGAGCACGAGCGCGAGAACTCTGAAACTTCCCAGCGCCGTCGCAGCCACGCGCGCGGGGAAAAGCGGAATGCGCATCTGTTCGCGCAATGTCTTCACTTCCATCAGCGGCAGAGTCGCGTCGAGCTCCTGCACCTGACGGCGTAAAGCGCTCCGTCCATCTCACCGCGGCATTTCAGATAACGACGGTGGAACTCGGTTTGGGCCGAAGCGCCAAGGCGCTGTTCGGCTCGAGGCTCGTGCGCGCGACGAGGGTCGCGCCGGCGTTATGTAATCGCGCAGTAAGGGCCGGTAGATCGCCGCTTTGGGCGCTTCGCCCAGGCTGTTGTATTTGCCGTCGCCGCACACACCGACGATTTCCCAATACGGCACCGACGCATCGGAGGCGAAGCGTTTCTGCCAGCAGCCATAGCTCAAGACCGCGACCGGGTGCCGACGACGGACGGCAGCTACAACGATCCTATCTTAAGCGGGAGCACAGAATTTCTCGCTTCCTCCTTGGCGCCGCTCACCACCAACACGATCTCCCCCTTCGCCGGATGCGCCGTGTAATGCGCCAGCAACTCCGCCGCAGTTCCGCGACGGAATTCCTCGAACTTCTTCGTCAGCTCACGTGCGACGCACAATTGCCGCCGCGGCATCAACTCGACGCACATGCTCAGCGTTTTGAGCAACCGATGCGGCGACTCGAAGAAGAGCGTCGTCTCCTTCCGCTCGGCTGCTGCCTGCAGTTCCCGCGCGCGACCGCCGCTCTTCACCGGGAGAAAACCACGAAAACAAAACGTCTCCAGATTAAATCCGGAGCCGACCAGCGCGGTGACAATCGACGATGGTCCGGGCACGACTGTAAATGGCAGATTTCGCATGATGCACTCGCGGATCAACCGCGCGCCCGGATCAGAAAGCGCCGGCATTCCAGCATCGGTGATAAGCGCGATGTCTTCACCGGCCGCAAGTCGCTCCGCCAACTGCGCCGTGCGCATTGCTTCATTATGCTCGTGAAAACTTATGAGCGCCTTCTGGATTCCTAAATGCTGGAGCAACATGCCGGAATGCCGCGTATCCTCCGCCGCAATGAGATCGACGCACCGCAAGACCTCCAGCGCGCGCAGAGTAATGTCGCCGCGATTTCCGATCGGCGTCGCCACGATGTAAAGCATGCCAGCGCCATTGTAGCGCGAGACGTTCGTCGCGCTAAATCGTTCACCAGCGCGTGAGTGTGCTGCAGCGGTTGTGCAATCTTCTCTTCTACTTCGGCGTCGCCGGCGTTTGTTGATACAGCGCATTGAGCCAGCGTCCATCGCGCCTTACATACAACGAACTCACCCAGACCGAACTCGGAACCGCCTTGCCCGAGCAAGTAGTCTCCTGCGCTGCGTGATAGGTCAGCAGCGCAGTGTTAGCATCAAACGTCGTTAGCTCGAAATGATCAACCGTATACGACTTCACGGCGCAGACTGGGCTCCCGACAAAGCTCACAACTGACGATTTATTAAAGGGCCCGCCAGTGCCAAGTTCCACATGATCATCGTAGAGGAAGTTCTCATAGAATTTCCCATCTCGGTTCTTCCACGCCTCCCATGATTGCTTCTCCAGTTTTACCAGATCGTGTTTGAGGTCTTCCTTACTGGTGGCTTCTCTTGGGCGAGTACAGGTAAGGCGGCCGACGCAAGAATCGGGGGGATAGTACAAATCAATATCTTCATTTGTTGCCTAGATTTCGAACTAATACGGATAAAAATTCGAGGAACAACGACTGCAACGCATAATGTCCCAAAACAGGGCGTTTTTGTCCCACTGCCCGGCTAACGACGTCAAAGCTAATGCACTGCCCATTGTTGCCCAACCACCGCGCTAGCATCGGCCAAGGATGAGACACGGAAAGCACTAATGGCTATTCGACCGTTCTCCGGTGATCGTGATTACCCTTGGCGTTCACGTGAAGAACACGATCGTGAACATCACCAACGTTCATTCGCGTAGCTCGAAATGGCGCCGGAACGGAAGCTGTGATGACGTTGGAGCGAATCGAGTGCCGGAATTAATTCCTCCGGCGGCTCGGCCTTGAGCAGGCAGCCCCGCGCGCTGGAATGCGTACTGCGTGGAGCTGCTATTCCGTTAGCTCCCAAGTGTCGTTGAGAGCGGTCCCGTCGTACTGGCCTCCAAAGAGGATGCGTGTCCGAGAATGG
>QHBL01000244.1 GCA_003244125.1 Chthoniobacterales bacterium | reverse complement strand
CCGACTCCGCGTTACCGACCTTATATGTCACTGGAAATTCCGGGCAACGAATATCGTCCACACATCGCGGCGGAAGGAGCGGCGTCGCTGGTGTCGATCATCATCCCTTGCTATAAACGTGTGGAGTACCTGCCGGAAGCGATAGAAAGCGCTTTGTCGCAAACTTACTCTCATTTGGAAGTTATCGTAGTTGATGACGGGTCGCCCGATAATACCGGCGAGGTAGTTGCGCGTTATCCGGCCGTTCGCTACTTGCGCCAAGCCAACTCAGGTGTGGCCAAGGCACGCAACTTCGGTTTGGAGAGCAGTAAAGGAGAGTATGTGCAGTTTCTTGACGCCGATGATCGGCTAACGACGGCATCAGTAGAGTCGCATCTACGGTGTTTCGCCGCACAGCCCGAGGCTGGTTTCGTGGTTGGAGACATTGAATGGGTCGCCCAGGATAACCGCTACATTGGAATAGGCGGTTGGCCGTTGCTGGAAGCCAACCATTACGAAGAACTGCTCAAGGTAAACCACGTCGCTAACACCATCGCGGTGCTGTTTCGGCGCACCGTTCTTCAGGCGGTGGGCGGGTTCGAAGGCTTTTTCTCACCGGCGGAGGACTATGAGATTCTTCTGCGAGCAGCCCGCTCATTTCCCAGTGCTCATCACGCTGCCATCGTGGCGCAATATCGCCGGCACGCCAGCAATACCTCACGTCACGGAGCCGTTATGCTCAAGGCAACTCATCGCGTCGTCGTCGCCGAACGCGAATTTGTTAAAGGCTCACCAAATCTGGAGGCGGCGCTTCAGTGTGGCGACCGTCACTGGCGCGATTTCTTCGGAGCCGTAACAATTAAAGAACTCTACGTGCACCTTTGCCACGGCCGCTTCCTCAGCGCGGCCGCCGCTGTGACAGCGCTCGTGCGCTTCGTACGCGGGCGAGTGCTCTTGCTCCCGTGGAAATACCGGCGGCGCGGGCTAGCCGGCATTCGGCGCCTGCTCGGCCGCTCAAAAAAGCCGGGTGCTGTGACGCAGGCAAAATCCTCACCTGCCTGACGAGAAATGAAATTTTGCCTAAATGTCAGAATGCGCCTCGAGCAGTTTGACGGCAAACTGCTAATCGCCATGCTGGAGCCTGCTGCATGAACAAGGTAACCGCAGAGAACGTAAGGGACTTTCTCCTGACTAAGTACGCGGACGCGATCGTGGGAATTGGCATGAACCCCACCACGGTTCCCGACGGCTTCGACTTCCTTCTCAGCGGAGTGGTCGACTCCTTCGGCATACTTGAAATGGTTAGCTCGATCGAGCAGCAGTTCGGCATTGAACTGGACCTGGCCAGCCTCGATGCCGAACAAATGACGATCTTAGGTCCATTGTCGCGCTACGTGGCCGACAGCGCCAGGTGATTGCAGTGGCGCTAACAGCTCCCGATGAACTTTAACTACCAAGACTCACCCTTACTAATTTCCGGTTTGCATTACAAGCTGGCCGGCAGGCGGCGTGATCTGGAGCAGTTAGAAGCTGAAGATCTTCTCGCCGGTTCGGTCGATACCTTGCGCCAGATCGGCTATCGCTATTCCTTCGGGCTTAGTCCGGATGAGACTTTGCTGAATCTTTCGGCCAGTCCCTTGTCGGCGAGCTTGTCAGATTGCACGAACGCCGCCGCCGCCATTTTCCAGCATTGCTACGCTGAGAGTGCAGTGCTGCCGTGGGATCCGGAAGATCGTGATGTCGGCACCCGCAACCGTTATTTTGCCGGGGCCTTGCTGAGGGAGCTTGGCCGGGAGGAACTGCCGTATTTTTGCTCCTTCGCCAGTGGGTGCGCTGGCTTCGTTTTCCTCTGCATTGCCGCCGCCGGCGTTTTATCTTCCACCAAAGAAGGGGAAGTCATCTGCGCGATGGCGGATAGCATGCCGAAAGGTGTTACTCACGATCTTTCCCGTGAGAGAATTCTCGGCTCGGCCCAGAGCTCTGCTTTCGTCGTCGGCCGCGATAAAGGCAAATATCAGCTTCTCGGCACTTCCATCTACTCCACGACTCGTGCGCTGGTTCCGCTACTGGAGCTGGTGAAACGCACAGTGAGTATGATTACCGGGCTGGCACAAAGTCTGGGTCTCGATCTTGCCGCCAACGAAGTTCTCGTTCACTACCCGAATATGTTTCCCGATGCCTGGAAAATGGTGACACGGCATCTGCGCTTGAGTGACGAACAACACATCATGCGCGGCATGGCGGAACGGGCGCACTGCGGCGGCTCGGATTCAGTAATTTCCCTTTCCGATGTTTACCAGGGCAAACAAGGCCGACTTCACTTCGTCGTGAACTACGGTCTTGGGCTCCATCTTGGCATTTGCGCCTTCCGGGAAATCGCGGAGTAATCAGATGGAAGAACCTTTTTTCGCTGGCATGAAGAATCGCATCTTCCAACTGCTGGCGCGCAGCAGTCCCGGGGCGACAACGTGGCGGGTACGACTCCACCGCTGGCGCGGTGTCCACATCGGAGAGAAAGTCTGGATCGGCTACGACGCGATCATTGAAACAGCTTATCCACATCTCGTCACCATTCGGGATCGGGCAACCATCGGAGCGCGTGTGCTCATCATGGCTCACAACCGCGAGCAGCAGGGTGTCGTCATCGAGGAAGATGTTACTCTTGGTCCGGGCGTGATTGTTCTGCCCAGCGTGAAGATCGGGCACGGCGCGATCGCCACCGCTGGCAGCGTCGTGACACGATCAGTCCCGCCCAAGACGATGGTCCAGGGCAATCCCGCGCGGCCCATCGCCACCGTCGAGATCCCGCTTAGCCTCGACGTCTCGATGAAAGAATTTACTAAAGGGTTGCGGCCGATCCGCCAGGCCTCTGCTCGGGAATAATTCTCGTTCGAGCCTGAGCTTCATCTTCCCAGGTCGAAATGAGCGAGCTACTCTTCGATTTCAGTCGTGAGAATATTTACCTCTCCAGCTCCGCCTACGCTCTCGGCTCAACCTCGCGCACCCTCGAAGAGTTACAGGCTCTTTCACTACTCGTTAGCCCATCGGAGTGGCTCGAGAAAGCCGGATACTGCCGTAACCGGTGCGCGCCCGCCGGCACCACTTTGCTTGGTTTTACCAGCGAAGTATTCCGCAAACTGCTGAGCGTCTGCCCCGAACCGGATGCGCTCATCGTCCATCACTCCTACGCGGAGAATACATCGATCGCGCCGGAAGTTGGGAGCCGGGAGCTTCTCGCGCGGGCAAACTACTTTCCGGTGAATCTGCTACGGCAATTCCAGATGGACGACGTGCCTTACAGTGGCTCCTATACCAGCGGCTGCACCGGCTTCATGTCGCTCCTGATCATGGCAGCGAGTACTATGCGGGCGAAAGAAGTGGAGAACGTGGTGTGTTTAACCGCCGATCTTAAACCTGAGGGGGCAACCTACGACAGCACGCGTGAAAGGCTTCTTACCTCCGATGCTGCTTCCGGCTTCGTCGTCGGCCGCGACGAGCGTAGCTACCAGGTCCTGGGAGTCGGGCAGTATTCGACTTCCCGCTCACTTATCCCTTTGGTCGAAGTCGTGAAACGCTCAGTGGTCATGACGAAATCACTTCTGGAGTCGGCCGGCATTCGCCATGAAAGCACAACAACGCTTTGTCACTACCCCAACATGTTTACTGAAGCGTGGCGCATGGTAAGTCATTTCCTTCGTATCCCGGCAGAGAATCAGCTATTGGACGGTATGGCTGACCGCGCCCATTGCCTGAGCAGTGATGCCATTATCCCGCTCGAGAAAGTAAAGGGAACGACCGGGCGCATACATGTTATCTACAGCTTCGGCAGCGGATTGCATTTGGCAGTGGCAATTCTCCGTGAGCTATAGTGCTGCCGGCTTCGCGCGGTAGTGATTTGTGCCGGCACTTCGCGCGCCAGAGAAAAGTGACACATGCTCAATCTCACACACCTGAAAGAGTGGGCTTGGGAAACGGAATATCTTTCCGAAATATCTTCACTTATTCCAGAGATCAATGGTGTTGTAGTTCATTGGAGATCAGAGCGGCTGTTCCGTCGGCGCTTTGCGCGCTTCCGGCCAAAATTTCTCCGGGAAAAGCTGAGTCTGCCGCGCAATATCGCGCAAGAGAGCGTGCTCATCATACTTTCGGATGAGCTGTATCGAACTCCCCCGAAAGCTCCCGGGCTAGTTGTATTCAAACAATACGTGGGGGAAGAAGATGATGATTCATTTCCGTTTCCGCTCGGTTACCGGCGCGGCTTTCCCAAGCTAGCGCCGCTCCCGATGGAGAGCAGGACGATTGATGTCGGTTTTCGTGGGAGAATGTACCCTCATCGTCAGGCATTCCTGACTCAGCTGGCCAATCATCCTAAACTACGAGAATTCCGCATCGACCTTACTTCCGAGACGCGGCTTTCCGTGGCGGAGTATGCGGGGTTCCTCAATAACTGCCGGATATCGCTCTGTCTGGCGGGCAATTCCAGCCCGGAAACGTTTCGCTATTATGAGTCATTAAAGACTGGGTGCATCGTCGTCACTCCGCGGATGCCGCGAAACGCGCTTTACCAATGTCATCCGGGGTTTGAGATGAGCGACATAGATGACGTCGAGCGCGTGGCAGAAGCTCTTCGCAGGATTCTGGAGGCGCCGGCGGAGCACGCAGCTCTTCAGCAACGAGCGCTCCAAACCTGGGAGACGCAGTACGCGCCTGCCGCTGTCGCGGCGCTCCTTCGCGATACGGTGGACTTGCGTGCCGCCGCGCGCGTGGCCTGACGCGCGGCTTCTCAAGCCGCACACATCAGAGTAGCCGGTTTGCTCGGGTTGCGTCGCCGGCATCTTTTCGCCGGCCGTGGCAAGTTTACTGCTTCGATGAAATCTCATCGTTGCAGAGTTTGCCATGAATGAACCGAAGTTGAGCGCGGTCCTGAGCTCCAGGGGAGTTGTCGCCTGCTTCTTCGGACTAGCTCTTCTTACGGGCAGTCGATCCCTTCACGCCAGCGCTTTGTATGACAAAGGCATCTACATGGCTGGACCGTTTGCCACGCCCGATATCACGAAACCCCCGCAAGCCTGCGCCGAGGCAGTATTTCTCACAGGCTCAGTTGAACACGCGCCATTCTATTTAAATGAACTGCTGCTCGACCGCAATTCCAGGCAGTTAAGTAACAACGGCTGGGCGAGTGGAGACGTCCTCAGCGCGCTTATCATCAATGGCGGAACAAGCATCTCTCTCAGTTGGGACCTGACCGGAACCGGCTACGCGCTGACCTATGTCTCGGTTAACTTCGACAACAATTTTTACCACGTCTATTCGGCCGATCGTTTGCTCAAGTCTGGTGGCACAATCCCAATCACCGGCAATCTGCGCGATCCTATCACCTACGTTCGATTTTGGGGAATCAGAACAGTGCCGGAGAGTGGCGCAACGGCCGGACTACTCGGCCTCGGCATAGCTGCTTTGGGATTCTTGCGCTGGCGCCTGGCTCCGCATTTGGGAAGCTAGAACTCGTTCGCAGGAATCGCGCGGTTATGTCCCGGGAAGGTGTTGCAGCGGCTGCACCTTTACGATAAAACGAGGGAAGAAATCTTTTCCCTCAATCTTCACCTGCGCGAACAAACGCACAATGCCGGTTCTGTTCGAGCGGAAATAGAACTGTAAATCAGGTCCACCGCGCCTCGTCGCGTCGTCGATGACTTCGCCCAACGGGTGAATGTGCAGAACGGTGGCGAAATCGTCACAGAAACCGACAAGATGGCCGAACGCGCCCATCACCACATCGAGCTTGTCACAGGGGCGGCCATCCGGCTGGGTGACGTGCAACTTGCCCGACACCGTCTCCTTTTCGTGCACGATCTCCCGGTCGAACTCGAGCTCGAACCTATAGCCATCCACTTCGGCATGGCGATTCTCTGGCTCGTTAGAGGCAAGCTTTGCCTGACGCGGGGTAGTAGACGGAATATCGGCAACGGAGTATTGCTGCACACGCGTGCGCACCGGCATCAGGTCCGCCCATATGCGGTAGGTGTCTGGCCGGTGCGGGGTGAAACTGAAAGCGTATTCTCCGTCGCCCACTGGCTGTGGGTGTTCGTGATGATAGTCGGTCTCGCTAATGTCACTGATGAGAAGATGGATTTTGCGTGTATGAGTATCCTCAAGATCTGACAGGCGCACAGGCTCACCCGTGTCGTTAAAAAGAAGGCGCAGGGTCAGGTCAGCTCGTTTGCCTACTTCCAACGGCGTCTTGGTTACAAGTTCGGCCCGAATGATGGAAGTCTGTGTCAGTTGTGGTTGAGTAACGTAGATAGGCTCCAAGGCCATGCCGCAAATCGGGCACTTACCGGCACTCTGCTCGATCAGCTCCTGGTGCATGGGACAGGACCAGAGAGGTGGCATTTTCTGCAGCGCTTCTTTCGGGTAGAGCGATTTGATTTCGGCCCAGAGCCGCGACATTTGGTCAAGCGTGGCCTTGTGGTTCTCGCCACCGGCTGTTTTCACGTCAGTAAGGAGTTGCTGGAGCTCGCGCACCTTGTCTGCGAGCTCTCGCTTGCGCGCACCGAACACCATAATTGATGATCCCTGAAGCTGCGCCAGCTCCTCCGGGAGGTGATCGGAATGTTGCGCGGTTTCGTCCCGCGTGGGAATCTGCGTGTCGATCTTTGACGCTAGTTCGGCGACGGTGTGCGCCGGCTGCTCTTGCGCCGGCAATGCTGTCGCGACGCAGAATAGCACAGCGGTGACGGTAAGTTGACGATCGAGGCGCATGCGCGCTACAGTAGCTTGGGTGAAGAAAAGATTAAGTTGTTTATTACTGCTGCTTTTCGCGAGCACTGTTTTCGCCTGCGACGTGAGTGATGACACTAACTTCGTCCGAGCCGCGGCGCTTGCCAAACGCACCAATCGCCCGCTGCTGCTGGCATTTCTTGGCGCTGACTGGAGTTTGTCGAGTTTGAAGTTAGACCGTGAGGTGTTCGATCAAGCTGCATTTGCAGATGACTCGAAATATAACTTTCTCTTGTGCAAACTTCATTTTTATCAAACCCAGGAGACCGCGCCTGAGATTGCGCTGCAAAACCAGCAGCTAGCCGAGAAGTATCACATTGAGCAATTTCCGACTGTCATTGTGCTCACGGTCCAGGGCGCTGAGCTTGGTCGCGTCGGGTATATTCCGGGCGGGGTAGAGAAATTCGCTGCCGCTGTTAATGAGATCATCTTTCGGTCTCATGACTCGGCGAAGCCGAACTGAGGCGTTCGGACTGCGCTAACGGGCGAAGATCTCGAACACCGTCGAATTCGAGTGTCCGCTCTCCAAACCACCTCCGCCGACCAGGATCTTGCCGTCGGCGACAACGGGCGAAATGCCATGCCGAGCCGTGGGCATGACCGACTCGAGCCGCCAGGTGTTCGTGGGCGGGTTGTAGACATCGACCCGATTGTAGACGTTCCCTGCGACCTGGCCCGTGCCCTGGGATGTCGTCTCGCCTCCCATGACATAGAATTCGTTGCCGTAGTAAGCTGCTTTACCCATGCCGCCGCGCGGCTGCGGTAAGGGCGCGAGTGTCGAAGTGCCGTCGCCGCTCCACTGCCATGTGTTAGTGGCAGGATCGTAAATCTGAACGTCATTGTAGCCGATGGAAGGAACGTTGCCGCCGCCGCGTCCGCCAAAGATATAGAACTTGCTGCCGTCAGTTGCCGCGGCGGCATGATTGCGACCTGCCGGCATGGACGGGATCGCCGTCCAGGTGTCTTGCACAGGATCGTAAACGGCGGCGTTATTGACAGTCGAAGAACCAACGATGCCACCGGCAGCATACACTTTGCCGTTGATATAAGCGGTCGCGACAGAGCCGCCGGCCCACGGCATGGGAGTACCGGTAGTCCACGTGTTCGTTTGCGGATTGTAGATCTGCACCTGGCCGCCAGTGCCGTTGAGCCCGCCGAAGAGATAAAGCTTACTGTTGATTACTTCGGCCGAATGATGGTCACCGAGAACAGGTCGAACGGCGAGATCACTGCGCCAGACGCGGGTCCTGAGGTCGTATCCCATCGTCGCGTTGGTGTCGCCGCCGACAACGTAAAGGACGCCGTTAACCATGGATGAGGAAACTTCACCGATGCTAATCGGCAATGCAGGACCGCTGGTCCATGTGCCCGAGCCATTGCTGATTCCCTGCATGTAACGGAATGCTTGCGAAATCGTGGAGGTATTTCCAGATGATTGCACAACAACATCGAGAAGCTGTGGCGTGGGAGAAGAAGCAGCTGGGATGAGGCCTCTGATGCGCGTCGGAGAAACCGAAGTCAGGGTCGCGCCGACTCCACCGATGGTGACGGTAGTGTTGCCCATTGTTCCAAATCCAACACCGCCAATAACGAATGGCACGGCTCCATCCGGCCGGCTGCGCCATGGAAAGATGTCGTTAGCGATCATACCGACAGCACTGCTGTCGTTTGGCGTCAGCACGCGGATACGGTTGCCGCTGTAATCCATGCTGATGATCGCGCCGCCGGGTCCTGTTGCCAGGCCGAGACCGAGCCCGGTCGCGAGCGTGCTCACGTTCTGGGCGGAGCGGCCGTCGGCCGACAGAGTGGCGTTGATGAGCTCAGCATTCCAGTGCTGCGCGAGAATATTGCCTCGCATCTGACTATTGAAATTAGTCGAGCGATATTCATCAACGCCGCCACTGCAGGTATTAAGAACGGCCATAGGTGGACCGTTATAAGCAGCATATGTCTCGCCATCATTCGGTCCATGATAGACGTTCTGGCGGTCATCATAACGTCCCCGGTTGCGGTTGGGATGTCCGTAGTAGTGGCCTTCTACGAGACACTCGAGCTCATCCCTGGCATTGGCATCGGCGCTCGTTTGGGTGGTTGCCGAAGTTGAGGCGGGTCCGTAGGTATTATTAGGGCCGTTGTCCGCGCCGTAGAGCATATCACGGGTGCTCCATACCATGCCCCAGACGTTTCTCATCCCAGGCACATAGACCGAGACGTCTACCCCGGGAGCTACATCGACGGTCCCGCCGTTCACCTGGTCGTTGTCTGGATTGTTCGTCCCGCTATCGACATAATTTATACTGCCGTTATATCCGAACTTGTTAATTCGCGCCTTCAAGATCGCAGCGGAGAATGGCGATTCCGGTAATGTGCCCATGTTGGTGGCGGGAATTCCTGCGTTGGTGTTGCCGCCGTTACTCCAGATGAGGTCACCCTCGTTAGTAAAGGTCATGGCGTTAACAGCGTGGTCGTGATTAGATACCGGCAGTTGTGTCACCAGCGGTTGCACGGTCGAGAAGTTCGGGCCGGTGAGCACCGAGATCTGCCCGTTGTATGGGGCGGGACCGGTAAACGTGCCGCCGCCTTCCGCGTATATGTGAGCGTGGCCGACGTATAGTTTGACCGGGCTCGGCGGATCCAGCGGATTGAACGCCAGGCCAAGAATTGTCTTATTCGCCAGGTTCGCGATGGTAGTGACTACCTGGGTGTTGGTCACATTGTAGTTATCGTCGAAGGTGTAGATGTTAATGTTGCCTGAAGCTGTGCCGACATAAAGACGCCCATCAGGACCCCAAACGCCCTGCGTTGGCGTGTCCAGAGTTGCCACCGTTACTGGCGCATTGAAGCTAATCGGCACCTGACCTTGTACGTAAGTGTAAGACATGACGTTGCTGGTGCCTTGCGGAGTTTGCACGGTCACGTTCACGGTGCCGAATCCCGGAGGAGCAGTAAGTTGGATTGAGTCGGGTGAAACGGCCAGGCTCGAGCCTGAGAGCGTCGTGCTTCCAAAATTCACCTGCACCGAAGGCGAGGGGAAGAAACCCAAACCGCTGATAGTGACGAGCTCGCCACCTTGCGGTGAACCGGAAGCCGGCATGGCGTTGATGAACGGCTTTAGGTCAGTTTCGTCGTGCTGAGTAGTGGAAGGTTTAAGTGTTGCGGTCGCTCCACCATTGATGCTGGCGCCAATCGCGGCGGGCAACAGTGACGTCGAGTCAACCGCGAAACGGGCCTGGATCGGGTAGGTGCCCGGCTGGAGAGCGACAGGACCCGTGACGAGCGAGCCATTCAGGTAAAAGCGCGTGGTGCTTCCACCGGTAAGAGTAAAGGTGTAGCTGGCCGCTGCCGGCACAATGAGCTTACCATCCATCACCGCGACTACATTGGTTTGGTAAGGCGAGTTACCGATGTTGCCGGCTATATCGTCGATCTCAGCCGATGTAATGACTTCCTCGTAGTTGGGTAGGGCCGGCAATGAGTCGATCACGTTTGAGGGTGCGGTCGATCCCGTCGAATAGTAGCTCGCGAGCAATCCGCCCACCGCATTAATCCGGTAAACGTTAAACGTAGTGTCGCCGCCCGCGGTATGCTGCGGAGTATTGTCATCTCCGATAGTGAGCGTCACAGTATGTTGACCGACCGTAAACGGCGCACTGATATCGGCGGAGGTGCCGAGCTGGGTGCTCCCTTCGCTCCAGATCCAACTTGTGATCGTGTGGCCTGTTTGGTGGGTGTGTGATTCATCGCCGGTTAATGCGATCGTTTCAGTCCCATTCTGGTCGTAATCAACGGCATAGCTCGGCACATAAAGAACGGGGTGTAAGTAAGGGTCGCCAATCTTTTGTAATACTTGAATGGCGGATATTTTCGCGTTGTTGACGCTGGCTGTTTCGACGATATCCAGTGAGCCGTCGCTTACCGCTGTGATGAAAGTGCGTTGCACAGCGGCATTCTTCCCCGCTACGGCATAGATATCGAAATTTGGCAGAACGGTCTGGCCTTCGATCGCTACGTCGAAGACGCGCTTGCCAGTGCCGGTAAAGTAATTCTCCGCATAGTATAGCGTTACTTCATAGTTACCGTTGGGCACTGGAACGTGGTAGGTGAGTGTCTGGGAAAAACGTTCTGTCTGATAAAGAGTCGGATCCGAAGTGCCTGAGACAGCCGCGGTATAGCTCGCAGTCGAACCATTCGCGAAATCGATATCCGCTGACCAATCTTGTGCCGTGCTGTCGGTATAAGCCGGCCCGCCGGAATTAATGAGAATGGTTTGGCTCGCTGGCGTCGCGGTGGGGGTGGGAGTCGGCGTCGCGGTAGGAGTAGGTGTCGCGGTGGGGGTGGGAGTCGGCGTCGCGGTAGGAGTAGGTGTCGCAGTGGGCGTGGGCGTGATGGTGGGAGT
>QHBL01000010.1 GCA_003244125.1 Chthoniobacterales bacterium | reverse complement strand
ATGCGCAGGTGCGGAATTTGTTCGCCGTTAAGGATGATCTGATACTCGCCGTTGATCTTCTCGATCGTCACATCCGGCACGACATAATTTTGCGGCGCCTCGGCAAAAACGGCGCCGGGCCGCGGCTCGAGCTGGGCGATGTTATTGGCGCACTTTTGCACCTGTTCGACGCTGATCCCCATGCGCCGCGCAATTTCTGGGAACCGGCGTTTGCCCAGGTCCTGCATGTATTCGGAAATAATTTTGTATTCGAGGCTGTTGCCGCGGCCATCGCGCTTGAGTTGAATGAGCAAACACTCTTGTAAATCGCGTGCGCCCACGCCCGGAGGAAAAAAGCTTTGGATAAGCGTGAGCATCATTTCGAAATCTTCCTGCGCGATACCGGTATTGAGCGCCATCTCTCCCGGGGTGGTTTGCAGAAAACCGTTGTCATCGACGTTGCCGATGATGAGCTCAGCGGTTTTGCGGTCGATGGCGTTCAACATTTGCTGGTTGAGTTGCGACATGAGGTGCTGCTGCAAAGTTTCAGTAGTGGCGATGGAATCGAAAAAGAACTGGCGTTTTTCTTCGTCCTCGTGGGCGCGCGCACTGAAGCCGCTGGATTGCGCCATGTAATCGCGCCATTCGTCATCGAGCTTGGCCAGTTTATCGAACTCTTCCTTGAACTCCTGATCGCTGTCGGCGGAATCACTGCTGCTAGTGGAATCCGACTCGTTCGGGAGTTCTTCCAAAACCGGATTGGTTTCCATTTCCTGCTGCACGAGATTGCGCAGTTCGAGCAGGGGCGCCTGGAGAATAAGAAGGCTCTGCTGCAGCTGCGGCGCGAGCACCTGCTGCAGGGACAAATTTTGGGACTGATGCATTCCCTGCGCGGCCATCGGCGAGCTAAGGTAAGGAGTTCAGGGACTTCCTGCAAGCAGCAACTTCCGGGCCGCGGGATTCGGAAGAGGTTTTGCGGCTTGGTCACGCGCGGTGAGAGGAACGCGAATTGCTCCAGCCTCTCGGTGTGCTGAAAACACGATCGCTTTTGTTCGCTGCGCTGGCGCTGTCATGGGTGACGCGACTCGGTGTTGCACAAACCGCGCCTAACGACACACGCAACAAGGACCAGTTGGCAGCGCTGATGAAGGAAGTGAGCGCGCAACAGATCGAGCTGAGCGCGAACCAGACAAAGATCGACGAGAAGCTCGCGGCGGTGGCGGAAGCAATCCGGCAGGCGCGCATTTATTCCAGCCGCGCGGGACGATGATGAAGAGATTTGTTGTTAGTGCAGCGGCGGCGTTACTCCTCGGGGGAAACGCCGTCGCGCAATCCCCCGTCATCGTGCAGCCGGCAAATCAACCCGCGTTAGCTCAGGTCGCCGCGAGCACGCCGGCGGCAACGGACGACAGCGACTTGCTCGCAGCGATCAAAGCGCTCGAACAAATGAAAGCGGCCAACGAAGAATTGCTGAAGAAACAACAGGCCGCGCTCGAAGCGCTGGACCAGCTTCAGAAGGACGCGGACCAGCTGCGGATTTACGCCAAGCGCGGCTAGCTGTAGCCGCTTCGCTGTGCGAAGCGCGGGCTTGCGTGATGCCACACGCCAGCGGCAGCGACCTCGTCTCTCGCGTCGCCCATAGGGCGACGGCTACAGAGCGACGACAGCGACGCGCTAGCAGTGCGCGCGTTATCGTCTCTTCGGCTCGACCTTGCGATATAAGGTGGCCATACTGATACCGAGCATGGCGGCGGCTCTGTCGCGCGAACCTTTGCAGTGCTTCAGCGTCGCCTCAATGTAGCTGCGCTCCTGCTGTTGCATGAACTCGTCCAGCTTTTGCCCGACCGGCAGGTTGGCGCGTGCCTGCTCGGCTTTTTCGCCGAGCGCTTCGGAGACAATGTTCGGCGGCAGATCGGCAGGCAAAATGATATCGTTCTCGCACAAGGCGCAGGCGCGCTCGATCGCGTTCTCGAGCTCCCGCACGTTGCCGGGATAGCCGTAGTGCGAAAGAATATCGACCGCTTTTGGATCGATTTTCTTCGGTTCTCCCCCGCTCGACGCCGCCTGCTTTTGCAGGAAATGGTGAACGAGTAACGGCACGTCTTCGAGCCGTTCACGCAAGGGCGGAATCTCCACCGGAATAACCGCGAGCCGGTAATATAAATCCTCCCGGAAAGTTCCGTCCTTCAGCTTCGGCAAAAGCGGTTCGTTGGTCGCGCCAACTACGCGCACATTGACCGGCGAACTCTTGTTGTCGCCCACGCGCCGCACTTCGCGCTCCTGCAAAACGCGCAGCAATTTGGTCTGTAACTGCGGCGCCATCGAGTTCACTTCGTCGAGAAAAATCGTGCCGAGATTCGCCTCCTCGAACAGCCCGCGCTTGTCCGAAACCGCGCCGGTGAACGCGCCTTTCTTGTGCCCGAATAATTCCGACTCCAGCAAATTCTCCGGCAGCGCGCTGCAATTGATCGCCACGAAAGGATGATGCTGCCGGTTGCTGTTAAAATGCAGGCCGCGCGCGACCAGCTCCTTGCCGGTCCCGCTTTCGCCCTGGATTAACACCGTGCTGTCTGTGTCGGCGACCTTGCCGATCAAGCTGTAAACCTGCTGCATCTTGCGGCTGGTGCCGATGATGTTCTCGAATTTGTAGCGGTTCTTGAGTTCCTTGCGGAGATAGACGTTCTCGCGCACGGCCGCCTGATAATCGAGCGCGCGCTGCACCGTCATTTGCAGCTCGTCGATCTTGAAGGGCTTGGTCACGTAATCGTCGGCGCCGTGGTCGAGCCCGGCCACGCGATCCGGAACGGTATCGCGCGCGGTGAGCATGATGATCGGGGTGGCAATCCCGGCGGCACGAAGCTCACGGGTAAGCGTGGTGCCACTCTTGGCCGGTAACAGGATATCGGTGACGATGACATCGTAGGCATCGCTGGCGGCCAGATCATAGCCGGACACGCCGTCATGAGCCACATCAACGGTGTGCTGCTCTGCCTGCAATCCCTTCTTCAACAGGGCGGCAAGCTGTTGGTCATCCTCAATAACGAGCAGGTGCGCCATCATTTCTCTCCCTGAAGATCATGGTAGTCGGCGCAGCGAACTTGTAAACGATTTGTCATCAAATTGTCATAAAACTCCCATCCTGCGCTCATGCGCATCTCCATACACTGGATGAAGTGCTGATCGAAGTGGGAGTGCAGTGAACAGACCGATGGCAAGCATACGAGCGCGCGAGTCAAGCGATGGATACGCGACGACGCGACAGCGAGCGTCCCGGTCCGTCCCTCGCTGGACCACAGCGGGAGGACTCTGGCTGCTCGGGGGTGCCAATGCGGCGTTCATCATTGCGCTCTGGCTGCGCGGTGGTGGAATCGCCCAGGTCCACACAGCGGGTGAGCTGTGGACGAGTGTGGGACGGATCACTGGTCTCCTCGGCGCCTACCTCCTCCTCATTCAGGTGTTTCTGCTTGTTCGGTTTCCTCCACTGGAGCGCCTTGTCGGCTTCGATCGTCTCACGGTTTGGCATCGACTCAACGGCAAGATCTGCCTCGGATTGATCCTGGCGCATGTAGTCCTGATTACCGTGGGCTACGCCATGATGGATCGCATCTCCCTCCCGGCGGAGGCAAGCGCGCTCCTTACCAACTATCCGGGCATGGTGACGGCGACGGTGGGGACGGTGCTCCTGGTCCTCGTGCTGGTTTCATCGCTGGTCATCGTGCGACGCCGTCTGCGCTACGAGGCGTGGTACGGCGTCCATCTTATGGCCTACGCGGGAATCGTGTTCGGTTGGTTTCACCAAATCCCCACCGGGAACGAGTTCATCACCAATCAGCCGGCCGCCATGTACTGGACGGGTCTCTATCTGGCGACCCTTGCTCTGCTTGTGCTCTTTCGGCTGGCGCACCCCACACTCCGCGCCTTCTGGCACCGTCTACGTGTAGCGGAGGTGACGGTGGAGAGCGCGAATGTTGTCTCCGTGCGCCTTACCGGGACGCATTTAGACCGACTCAACGCCCATGCCGGCCAGTTCTTCCTGTGGCGCTTCCTCGGCGCCGGTCGCTGGTGGGAGTCACATCCCTTCTCGCTCTCGGCGGTGCCCGATGGCCGCTCACTGCGTATCACGATCAAGAACGTGGGTGACTTTACCCGGCACATCGGGGCCCTACGCCCCGGTACGGCGGTCGTCGCCGAGGGTCCGTTTGGCATTTTCACCGCGGCGGCGCGCCGCCATGACAACGCCGTGCTTATCGCCGGCGGCATCGGCATCACGCCGATTCGGGCGCTCCTGGAGGAGATGTCCGGAGAGCTTATCCTCATCTACCGCGTCCTCAGTGAGGACGATCTGGTCTTTCGCGATGAACTGGAGCAGCTGGCGCGGAGGCGCGTTATCGCCCTCCACTATGTTGTTGGTGACCACCGTGCCGCTGGCGCCGAACGGCTTCTGAGCGCTGAGCACCTCCGCGAGATGGTTCCGGATATCCGACAGCGTGACATCTACATCTGTGGACCACCCGCGATGGCCGATCTCATCGAGAAGCATGTACAGCGCACCGGCGCGCCGCGCACCTCCATCCACATTGAACGGTTTGCCCTGTAGAGAAGAAAGGAACACAGAAATGGATCGACGACTAACCGCGGTGCTCGTGGTCGGGCTGACGGCGGGAACGACGAGTAGCGCATATGCCGGGACGCAGGCAAAGACCCATGGAGCGAAACCAACCGCGAAGGCGCACAAGTACAAGGGACCTTTTGTCGACATGCGCTGGGGTCCCGTACGGGCGATTATCACGATCAAGGGGAAAAAGCTCACTGCGGTCAAGATCGTGACGTCACCGGAGAACTTCCGCTCCTCGTCCATTGACGAGCAGGCTGTGCCCATGCTGGTTCAGGAGACGCTCCAAGCGCAGAGTGCCACCATCAATGAGGTCTCCGGTGCGACGATGACCAGCGACGCCTATATACAGTCGCTGCAGGAGGTGATCAAGAAGGCTCACTTCAAGGCAAAGGGATCGTGAAGCGGATTCCGGGTGTAATGCGAGATGATTCGTAAGCGGATATCGTTTACCTCTTCAGCATAGCGCGGCCAGATGACGATTCGATGACGGTGCATACGTCTCCCACGCGAGATCGCTAGCGCCTGCGCACAAGAGAGTGGGCCAAGGAAGGCGCTCTGGCCGTTGGTCTACACTGAGGCAGGGACGCGCTTGTCCCCTAGTGGAGCCACATCATGCCCTTTCTTGTTGTCGGGGTCGAACACAAAACCTCGCCCCTACCCATTCGCGAAGCGGTGACCATGAACCTCGCCGCTGTGGCGCGGGCCAGCGCGGAGTTGCGCGCCACGCCGGCCATCGACGAAGTTGCCATCCTATCCACCTGCAATCGCACCGAGATCTACCTCTATGC
>QHBL01000301.1 GCA_003244125.1 Chthoniobacterales bacterium | reverse complement strand
ATTGCGGGCTCGACACGGCGATCAGGCAGAGCGGGATTGATGCAGTGGGATCAAACGGCATCACCATCGGCGGGATCGTGCCTGGCGGCAGATAGTAGAGGTCGCTCATCGCGAGCGAGGTGACCTGCGACATCGCCGTATTCGGATCAATGTCATCGCGAAAATAATCCTTCACGATGCTGACACCGACCATCGATTTTGCCTCCTGCTGCGCGATGCCATTGGACTGTCCGGTCCAGCGTTCGAGCCGCGAGGTGATGTCCTTTTCCATCACCTCCGCCGGCATGCCCGGATAGAACGTGACCACCTGAACGGCCGCCGTTTTGAAGGTCGGCAGAATGTCCGTCGGCAACTTCGAAATCGCCGTCAGCCCGATGACGAGGATCGCCAGAGCTAGGACGATAACGGCGTAGGGATTCTTGAGCGCAGCTTTGACCATTCCGAATTACTTCGCAGGCACGCGCAAACTCAGCGGCTGGCTGCGCGATAGCCGATGATCTGGCCATTCGGCAGGCGGACGTAATCGGAGTCGCGCGCACTGATAGCCGTGGGTTTCCAATCCTTCACACGCTCAAGACGCAGATCGGTCGCCTTGCCCGTTTGAATCACGACGGGGATGTGGACCGTCCCCATTGTTTCCGATTGAGCTACCACGACGTAAGAGCCTTTGGGCAGCGTCATGCGTTCCGGTGTTTCATCGGTGGGACTCAGCGAATTCCGCACTTGTTTAAACAAGCGTCCATCGGCTGCGTAGATGCGGTAGTCGGTGTGGACGTTGGCGTAAGTATTGTCGCCATTCGGATGCTGCTCCGTGGCGCTGTAAACGGTCAAAAAGCCAATGTAATCGCCTTCGTGCAATCCAGGCGGACGCGGTCCGACTGGTGCGCTGACGATTGTTGGTTGTGCCGATGCGAACGATGTGAGGAGCATCGCGGCGCCGATGGCAATGAGGGAATGTTGTTTGTTCACGGGAGCCATCCTTTCCTTGCGTATTTTTTTATTTTTGTGGAAAGCGATTCACGTTCTATCGGTCACGGACTTGGCCAGACCCTCGACCAGCGACTTCGGCGCTTCGGCAACAATGCAGACGACGTGGCCGTCCACCACGCGCATCGCGAAGTGGTAACGGCCGCTTCGGCTGCAAACCACCGAATCGCTGGAAGCAAGCCTCTCTCGGGCTTGCGGAAATTGCGCCAGCTTGGACTTTTCAAAGACAATGACGGAGACGGGAACTTTGCCGAAATCGCCCATGATGAGTGCGCATGGGACATTCGTGATATGGCAGAATCGCGAGCCACGGGAACTGAATCCGACCGCCGCCGGATGATAAGTGAAAGCGGCTACATCCAGTTCGGAGCCGAACTCCTTTTCTATCTCGCGCGGAACCGCGCCGGTGAACTCCGGCGCCGCGAGCCGATGCACATAAGCGTTATGGCATTCGCCGGCGGCTTTCGCCAAATCGAGCGGCTGAGCTTTCATCCAATACAATCCGCCCGCAAATAGCAGGACCACTGCGGCAGCCGCAGCAGGCCACCAGGACGAAAACACCGAAAACGTGCGAGAAATCGGACGCACAGAATCGATCTGTGACTCGATTCGTCTCCACAACGAAGCCGTGCGCGAACCGTTCCGCAAAAATTTGCTGAGACGCCCGGCGAATTTTTTCTCGGCCTCAAACAGCCCCGCGCACTCCACACATGACTCAAGATGCTCCGCGACCTCGAAGCTGTTTTTCGAGTCGAGCTCGGAATCGAGGTAAAGCTGGACGAGTTTTCTGACTTCGGCGCATTTCATAGCGATGATCTCCGGCGCGAACGCAGAATTGAGTCGCGCATTTTTTGCCGGGCACGAGAGAGATGCCCCATTACACTTCCCATCGGGATGCCGAGGCATTCGCTGATCTCGCGGTAGCGCAAGTCGCCATTCGCCCGCATGAGCAGGACGGCGCGCTCTGAGTCGTTCAGCGTTTGCAGCGCGGCAAGCAAATCTTCGCCGAGTGCGTCGGCGAGCGCCTCCCAGGACGGAACGGCATCCACGGGTGATTCCAAGGCGGCGAATTCTTCGATTTCATCGGGCTCGACTGCCACTTCGAACTTCCGGATCCGGCCGCGTTTGTGATTCATGGCAAAAATCTCATTCGTCAAAATCTTGAACATCCACGCGCGGAAGCTGGCGTCCTCGCGGTAGCGATCAAACGCGCGGAAGGCGCGCAGGACCGCGTTTTGAAGAGCATCTTCGAAATCGCGCTGATCGAAAACCATGCGACGCGAGTAGTTCTCGAGATCGCGCTCGATCGGCCGAAGCAGGCCGAGGAACTCTTCGCGTTGCTTGTCTTTGTCCATTGAAACGTTGACCTAACGAGCTAAGCCGCGGCGGCCCCGATTTATTACAAAAAAAGCGGCAACTCCGCGGAATATTTGGCAGACGGGAATCATAGCCGAAGGAGCGCAAGAAAACTTTGCGCCCTCGGGCGTTTCGGTCCGTCTTAACTGCCGCTTCGCGAATGGCTACTTGTCGTGCTTGCTCCGAGTAAGCAGTCCAGCAAGCCTGTTGAGCTCGCTCGTTGGCAACTGGCAGACGAAGTTTTCGCAGACGTAGGCAGTCAGTTTGTTGTCGATTTGCGTCACGCTTTTCATGAACTCGACGTGCTGGGAAAAGAATTCCTGGCCGGCTCCGCCATCCGCCAGAATGAGAACCTCGTGCGGCACAAAATGCTGATGCACCTCGCGCAGCATCGCCTTGGTCGCGGGGTCGTCGCCTTTACCTGCGATGACGACTTGTTTCGGTTTTGATTTCGACCAGGAGAGCGCGACGAGCATTTGCGGCATGGAACTGGGCGCCCCTTCCAGTTGTTTGGCGAAGGTCGCAATCGTGCGGTTGCCGCGGTCGCGCGCGTCGGCGTTATCGAGCATGTAGCCGATTCGCAGAAGATTGAGCGCGGCGACGGAGTTGGGCGACGGCTCCGCCATATCGTCCGCTTCTTTCATGCGCAGGAGCACATTGGCGTCCGAACCGCTGGTGCTGAAATACCCGCCTTGTTTTGTATCGCCGAACAACTCGTCCTGCTGTTGCTGCAACTTCATCGCCCACTGAATTCTGCCGACGGCGAACGACCCCTCGTAGAGATCGAGCAGGCCCTGAATAAGAAACGCGTAATCACTGGCAAATCCGTTCACGTCGCTCGCACTCTCCCGGTAACTGCGCGCGAGAGTATTCGTATCCTCACGATACAGCTTTTGCTGGATGAAGTTTGCGGACCTGGTCGCCGCTTCCAAATACGCGGGCTCATCGAGCACTTCGGACGCCCGCGCGAAGGCCGAAATCATCAGCCCATTCCATGCTGTCACGATCTTGTCATCACGGGCAGGGCGCGGACGCTTCGCGCCCGCGTCGAAAAGTAGTTTCCGGCTTTCCGCCAGCAGTTGTCCGATCTTCTCACTCGTTAGGCCAAACTTCTTCGCGGTGTCAGCGACATCGT
>QHBL01000403.1 GCA_003244125.1 Chthoniobacterales bacterium | reverse complement strand
GAGGAGAGGAGCATGAATGTTGCCGCAGCCTCGGAATTTTTTCCGCTCGGCTCAAAAGTAGCTGTAAGTGACGTCTGACCCTGATGTTGAACCTGCGCGATCGGCCCATCCGTCAAAAGATCACGCTCGTGATCATGTTGATCTCGAGCGTGGTGTTGCTGCTCGCTTTTGCCGTTTTATTTTGCTTTCAAGCCTACACGCTGCGGCAGCAATCCGCGCACGAGCTCGCGGTTCTGGGCGAAATGACGGCGCATAACTGCGCTGCGACTGTCATGTTCAAAGACGAAGATGCCGCTGCGCAGATTCTCGCCGGCCTGAAGACGATGCCGCAGATCGTGAGCGCACGGCTGGAGCTCACCGGCGGCCAGCGGCTCGCGTTTTTCGGCGCTGCGCGCGACGAAGGGGAAATGAAGGCCGCGCAATCAACGGCGGGATTCAAAGCCGATGGCAACCGCATCCTCCTCGCGCAGCCAGTCCTGCTCAATGGCAAGCGCGAAGGCACGCTTTATCTCCTGGCCGATCTTCATGCCATGACCTCGCAACTGCTGCGGCTTTACGGCGCCATTTTTGCGCTCGTGCTCGCAGCCTCGCTGCTCTTCGCCTTTGTGCTTTCGAGTCAATTCCAGCGTTTTATTACCAACCCCATCCTGCGCCTGACCGGCACCGCGCGCACAGTGGCCGATCACCACGATTATTCCGTGCGCGCGCCGAAGCACTGCTGCGATGAGGTGGGCGTGTTGACGGATGCGTTCAATCACATGCTCGACCAGATCGAGTCGCAGGATAGTGCGTTGCAAAAGGCCCAGGGAGAATTGCAGGAGCAGGTGGATGCGTTGCAGCGCGAGATCACCGAGCGTGAGCAGGCGGAAGAAGCGCTGCGGATTTCGCAACAAAAACTGCTCGAGACATCGCGCCTGGCTGGCATGGCGGAAGTGGCGACGGGCGTGCTCCACAACGTCGGCAACGTCCTTAACAGCGTGAACGTTTCCGCCAGCCTGGTCGTGGAAAAGCTGCGCCGCTCCAAGGCGCCGAAGCTGGCCAAAGCCGCGGCCTTGCTCACTCAGCACAATGGCAACGTGGGCGAGTATCTGACCAAGGATCCCAACGGCCAGAAGCTCCCGGGTTATCTCGCGAAACTGGGCGAGTTTTTCATCGCGGAGAATACCGAGCTACTCGAAGAGGTGGATCAGCTCGGGCGCAATATCGAGCACATCAAGGAGGTCGTAGCGATGCAGCAGAGCTACGCCAAAGTGAGCGGCGTTTTTGAAAGTCTGCCCGCGCATCGGCTGGTGGAAGACGCCATCGCCATGAACATTGGCGCCTTTGAGCGGCACGGCGTCACGGTTGAGCGCAAGTTTTCACCGGTGCCGCTGGTGCGCGTCGATCGGCACAAAGTGCTCCAGATTCTGATCAACCTTTTGCGTAATGCCAAATACGCGCTCGATGAAGTGAAGCGTTTGGACAAACGCATTACCATTTCCGTTTTCGCCGTCAACGAGGGCCACGTGCACATCCTGGTGGCGGATAACGGCATCGGTATTTCGCCGGAAAATCTCACGCGGATTTTCGCGCATGGATTCACCACGCGTGAAGAAGGTCACGGCTTCGGCCTGCACAGCGGAGCGCTCGCCGCTCGGGCCATGGGCGGCTCGCTTTCGGTGGCGAGCCCCGGCACCGGCCACGGCGCCACTTTTACTCTCGAGCTTCCCATCGCTTCCAACGTTTCCAACACATGAGCACTACACCCTTGCATCTCCAGCCGGAAAACCACCGCATCCTCATCATCGACGACAACCCCTCCATTCACGACGATTTTCGCAAGATCCTCGGCCCGGCCGACGCCACCCTGGCGAAGGAGCTGGATGCTGAAGAGGCGGCGCTCTTCGGCGACAAAGCCGATGCCTCACGGCCATGGAGTTTTCAGATCGAATCCGCTTTTCAAGGCGAGGAAGGTTTGGAAAAAGTCCGGGCCGCTGTTGCCAAAGGCGAGCCTTACGCGGTGGCGTTCGTCGATGTGCGTATGCCGCCGGGGTGGGACGGGATCGAGACGATCACGCGCATCTGGAAGGAATTTGCCGATCTGCAAATCGTCATTTGCACCGCTTACTCCGATTACTCGTGGGATGAAATCGCCAAGTCCGTCGGGAGCACGGACCAGATGCTGGTGTTGAAGAAACCTTTCGACAACGTCGAGGTGCTGCAAATGGCGCACGCCTTGACCAAGAAATGGCAACTCACCCAAATCGCGCGACGGCAGATGGAGGAACTCGACGGCCTGGTCAATCAGCGCACGGTCGAGCTGCGCGCGGCCAACGCGCGGCTGACGGGCGAAGTCGCCGAACGCGCGGCCGCGGAATCCGCCTTGCGCCGTTCCGAGGAGCGTTTTTCAAAAGCGTTTCACAGCAGCCCGGTGCCGATGATCATTCAGCGGCCAGATGGCAAAGGCTGCCTCGACGCCAACATCAGCTTTCTTGAGTTAATCGACACCGAGCGCGACGCGGTGCTCAACGGCGACACCAGAGTGTGGGCCGACGACGCGACCGCCGATGCTCTGCGGGAGAAGCTTGCCGCGCGCAATGTCGTGCGCAATCTCGCCGCGACTATTCGCACCGCGCGCGGCGAGACCCGCGAAGTCTTGATCAGCGCCGAAAATCTCGAATTGGGCAACGCGCCGTATTACCTCGTCATCTTGCAGGACATCACCGATCGCGTGCGGCTCGAGAACGAGCTACGGCAGGCGCAGAAGATGGAAGCTGTCGGCCGCCTGGCAGCCGGCGTAGCTCACGATTTTAACAACATTCTCACCGTCATTCTCGGCAACACCGCGATGCAATTGCGCAATCCGCATCTGGATGAAAAGCTCAGCGCTTCCTTGCAACAAGTCGAACGCGCGGCCGAACGGGCTACGGCATTGACGCGGCAGTTGCTTGCCTACAGCCGCAAGCAAATGATCCAGCGCCGGGCCCTCTCGCTCAACGATGTGGTCGAGCAAACCGTGGCCATGCTGCGCCGCATCATCGGCGAACATATCGCGCTCGATATGCGGCTCGCATCCGATTTGCCGCCGATTTTCGCCGATCCGAGCAGCGTCGATCAGGTCATCATGAATCTCGCCTTAAACGCACGTGACGCCATGATCGACGGTGGCAAGCTGACGTTGGCGACTGTGCTGGTGGAGATTGATGAAGCAGCGCGAGAGCGCAATCCGGAGGCGCAGCCAGGCCCGCACATTTGTCTGGCGGTGAAGGACACGGGCAACGGCATGGACGCAGCGACGATCGCGCGCATCTTCGAGCCGTTCTTCACGACGAAGGCTCCCGGCAAAGGCACCGGCATGGGTCTCGCCACTGTTTACGGTGTGCTCAAGCAACACGGCGGCTGGATCGAAGTAGAAAGCGCACCGCGCCGGGGCACCACTGTCCGGGTATTCTTCCCGCTTAGTTCCGACGATCTACTTGCGGAAGCGGCCAAGCCTGAGGAGCCGGTCGCGGAAAATGTCGCCAGCAGTGCCATCACTATTCTCGTCGTGGAAGACGAAGAAATGCTGCGTGAATTCGTTAGCGATGCGCTCACCGCCGTTGGCTACCGGGTTCTTTCTGCGGCTAACGGTCGCGCCGCGCTTAAGATTTGGGCGGAACATCGAAACGAAATCGATCTTCTTCTCACCGACGTCGTCATGCCGGAATCCATCTCCGGGCGTGAGCTGGCGCAGACCCTCCTTGAAGACAAACCGGACTTGAAAGTCATCTTCACCAGCGGCTACAG
>QHBL01000420.1 GCA_003244125.1 Chthoniobacterales bacterium | reverse complement strand
CTGAAGTTTCGAGACTTGCGGCAACCGCCGCTTCAAACCTTCCAACAAATAACCAACCTGCGCCTCCGCATCCCGCGAGAGATTTTCGCCGAGTAAAAAAATCATTTCGTTTCCCGCGCTTTGCGACATCGCGGAGTTAGGCCTTCCGCCGGCGTGCCAGCGGCGCGATGAGCGCGGCGAAATCCCGTCCAAAGCGCTCCACCTGATAGCGCCGCTCGTAGGCAGCGCGCGCGTTGCGGCCGAGTGTGCGTGCTTCCTCGCGGTTGCGCACGACCCGTTCAAACGCGGCCGACAAAGCGCCGGCGTCTTCGGCCGGGACAAGGAGCGCTTCGATCTCGTTAGTGAGGTACTCGGGAATCCCGCCGACATCCGTGCTGATGATCGATTTTCCGAGGCACATCGCCTCGAGCAAAGTGAGCGGCAGCGATTCGTCGCGCGAGGCGCAGACCAGGACATCCGTTTCAGCGAGCAGTTCAATTGAGCGGTCGTAATCGACCCCCTCACGCAGCCGCAGGTTTGGAAACGAGCTCGCGGCCGCACGGAATTTATCGATGAACTGAGCGTCCAAACCACTGCCGACTACTTCGAAAAGCGCATGCTCGGCTAGCTTGGGGTTCATCCGCCTGATCGCCTCCACCAGAATATCCTGGCCTTTGCGCGGCTCGACCGTCCCGAGCATAAGGAAGCGCACCCGACCATCATCGGGCGACGCGCCGTTGTTAACTCTGGCCCGCAAATCCGGAATGCCCGATACCAGCCGCCGCATTTTCCCATCACCGTGCGGCCGGTAAATGGCGAGAGACGCTTCACTCGGCGCAAAAATCAAGTCCGCGAACATAAGCGCGGCTCCCACGCGGGCATCGCGTTTCATGAAATGCTCGCCCACTTTGGTTTCATGCAACCACCAAGCCACCGGGACCAGCTGTTGCCGCGCGGCTGAAATCGCGCCGACAGATTTGATGGTGTTAGCCACCACCACATCGAACTGCGCGGCAAGGCGGCCGAACGACTCGTGCCCGCGCGCAATCAAGGGATCGATGATGAGCGGAACATCGGCCTCGACAAAGCGCTGTCGCAACGGCCCGTCGACGGGCGAAGCAACGGCGGAAAAAATTCCATTATCACGGCACCATTCGACCAGATGCAAAAGTAGAAGTGGAGCGCCGCTCAGGCTGAGGTCTTGCGAGACGAAGAGAACGTCGAGCTGCGAGGATGCCGGCATCTCATGGTTACGCGCGAACATTTGCACGGGAAGCGGCGAGTCTGCGAAAAGCCAGTCCCGCATATTTTTCGTAAAATAGGGATCGCGGGTGAGATATTCGCCCCAGCGTTTGAGAAGATGAATCGTCGATTTGTCGCGCTGCACCGATGGCGTAGGCGCAGCGCTGATCGACGCGTGACCCACGTGCCTCATTGTGGCGAAAGGGGTGTAAATACATCGCTTGCCCCTGGCTCGTACTTTAAAACAAAGATCGACGTCAGAATGCGAGATCGGCGTATTGACCTGATCGAAGCCGCCGAGCGCGACGAAATCTTCACGGCGCATGGCCAGACAAGCTCCGGAAAGAGCGGACACATCGCGCATCGATTGAGCAAGGTTTCCGTTGGCATTGGTATCGGCGGGCAGCAGGTGAAAAGCCGTCCCGATAAAATCCCGCACCCCAGTAACAAGGCCGGCGTGTTGAATGTTCCCGCTGGGATAAAGAAGCTTCGGCGCCACCGCCCCTACTCCTGCGTTCTCGAGAGGTTCAATCAGGTTTTCCATCCAATCCGGCTGATCAGTTTCAACATCGTCGTTGACAAAAATCAGCCGGCAACCAGTGGCGACCGCGGCGCCGGCGTTGCACTTGGCGGAGAAATTAAATGGTTCATCGAACGCGACGAATCGAACCATTGGCGGCGGCGCCTCACTCCAGAAGCGAATGGAGTCGATCAGGCCGGAGTTCGTGATAATGATGATCTCGATCTCGTTAGAGGCCGCTTGCCGCGGCAATTCGCGGGCGCATTTCTGCAAACGCGCCGGTGAATCGGTCGGAATGATGAGGGAGACGCGCGGAGAATCTTTCAATCGCATTCGCACCCGATTTGCCTGTGGGTATTCGCACACCTCCGCATCCAACCCGCGGCGGCTGATCGCATCGCGCAAAGCGGCCAGATTGGTTTTGCGCGCCTCCGGTTTACCTCCGCTCGCGCCGGAGCCGGGATGTTCCCGCCAATGATAAAGAACATGCGGAATGTGCACGATTCCATTCGCCTGCTCCGTGGCGCGCAGGGCAAAATCGTAATCCTGCGAAAGCTCGAACTCTTTACGGAAACCGCCCAGAGCGATGGCAAACTTGCGACGATAGGCGGTGAGATGACCCAGATACATGCAGGAGTAGAGCAACTCGGGGCTCCACTCCGGCTTGAGAAACGGCTTCGCCCGCTCTCCCCGCTCGGTTAAACGATCTTCGTCACTGTAAAAAACCGATGCGCCGCGATAGGACCGCAGCGCTTCGAGCAGGTGGTACACCGCGCTCGGCGCGAGCACATCATCATGATCGGCCAGCGCTATCAAATCACCACTCGCTGAAGCCAGCGCGCGATTAGTGTTTTCGGCGATGCCAAGATTTTTCTCGAGCCGTTCCACTCGAATCCGCCGGTCCTGCGCGGACCAGTGGCGAAGCGCAGCCAATGTTTCTCGATTAGTCGATCCGGCATCAATGACGCATGCTTCCCAAGATCCGCAGGTTTGCCCAAGCAGCGACGCAAATAACTCATCCACAAACTGCCGCGGCGCCTCGAAAACAGGAATCAGCAGCGACACCATCTCGCTCCAATCGACCGACTGCGCTCGCTGCCTTTGCAGTTCCTCGGCCGCGGGCTCATGCGCGGCCAGCCATTCCCGATAACGCACGTTCGTTTCCGAACCCTTACCGCCGGATTGCGTGTCTCCCGCGCGAGCGTCGTTGCCGAAGATCCGTCGGATGTTGCGCAGCATCCGGCCAAGCTCTCTCGCGATGCGCTGGAAAACGGGTCGTCGCGAGCCTGGCGGACGAAAACATCGGCCCCTGCGTCCGCACGCTGTTTTCGCTGCCGCCATTGTCCGCTTGAGATTCGCCAGCTCCGTCCGCGTTTTGTCCAGAAGAGCGCCGACTTTTTGCAACTGCGCGAACTGGCTATCCATCACCCGTTGCGCTTTGCCCCGATCCGCGCGGAGCACTTCCTCCTGCGAGGTCAGCTGCGCGATCGCGCCGCGTTGATGATCCATGATGCGCTGAGCCCGGGCTCGATCTTCGAAGATCGTGTCGAGCCAGAGTTGTCGCGTCGCCAGAGCTTCGGCTTCGCGTTGGGCGTACGCGCTTTTCACCCGCAGCGAGAGAACTTCGCCGCTGACCCGATATCTTTCG
>QHBL01000115.1 GCA_003244125.1 Chthoniobacterales bacterium | reverse complement strand
ATCAACATGGTCGTGAGCGATCAGCTCCCGAAAGATGCTACGGTCACCATGCGGCTGGAAGATGTCACCGCGCTTCAGGCCATCGCGATTATCGTGAAAGCCAAAGGGTTCTTCATGGACAAAATCGAAAACGTTTATTACGTCAAAACCGACGCCGAGCGCGCGAAGGAACCGACCGAGAGCGACTCGTATCAGTTCAGCTATTCGCGCGCGAAAGATGTGGCAACGCTGGTCGCATCGCAGCTCGCGAGCAAAGACCCGCCGCAGATCGACGAGCGCACCAACACCATTTTTTTCCGCGAGACCCGCAGCAACATGGACAACGTCCGCAAAATGCTGGTCACGATCGACAAACCGACGAAGCAGGTCATGATCGAAGCGCGCTTGGTGGAAGTGACCGCGAATCCAAAGCAGAGCTATGGTATCAACTGGGCCGGCACCCTGGGCGGGTCGGCAAATCCTCAAACGATCAGCTATGGCGGCTACAATCAAACGGTAGCCCAAGCCGGCCAAAATATTCCAACCAACGGCTTAGCTCTTGGCGGCCAAGTCAATCCAAACATAGCGGGCAGCTTGGGTCATTTGGCTTCGAACATCGCGCAAAGCGAGTTCGCCATCCTGTCAGTCCCACAGCTGTCGGCCACCATGCGTCTGCTTAACGAAGATTCTGATGCGGAATTCCTGGCGAATCCGCGCATCGTCACCGCCGATAATCAGCAGGCTAAAATCGAGATTACTCGCTCGCAGCCAGTGCCGCAGTTGAACTTCAATGAGCAGACCGCGACCGCGGTCTTCGGTGGATTTCAGGATAAAAAGTTCGGCAACACACTTCTCGTTAGACCAAGCGTCAACAAGGACAACTTCGTTACTCTGGCAGTGAAACCGGAGATCAGTAACAAGGTGGGCGACGCAACATTTGTATTCGCCGGCGCCACCGTCGCCAGCCCAATCATCGACACGCGGTCACTCGAATCCAACGTTCTGATTAGAAGCAATGACACGCTCGCGATCGGTGGACTAATTCAGGATGAAACCTCGAAGGGACGGACGAAAGTGCCGCTGCTCGGAGATATTCCGGTGCTCGGTTATCTTTTTCAGGAACGCCTGAACGCGCGCACGAAGCGCAACCTGCTGGTTTTTGTCACGCCTACCATTATCGATTCACGCTACGGCACCGGACTGGAAGATCAGGTCAGCGGTTTGCATCATGTGGGTGGGGAGTACGCCGACCCGAACGGATGGCGCAATAACGCCAAGGGCGCGGTGCGTCTGGTGCCCACGAGCAATCGGCAAAACGTGGCTGATTACCCCAAGCCCGGCGCTGCGCCCATCCCGGCGAGCAACGGCGATGTGCAATTTAAGAGCTCGGCCAAGGACCGCGATTTCTAACGAGCTACAGATGTGGGGTTGAGAGGGGCGGGCGCTTCGCGGCGTTCCGCCCTTTCTTTTGGGAATCGGAACGGCCGATCGCGCGGAGGACGCGGATGTTCAGCTAACGCAACAGTTAGCCATTCACGTCATCCTACGAAGCGAAGCCGAGTCGAAGGATCCCGTGATGCACCCTTCACGTAACTTCGCACGGGATGACGTGAATTTGTCATCCGCGACATCCGCTAATCCGCGGTTCTGCTTTCAGTCTGCCAGATACCGATTCAACGCTTCGCGCAATTCCGTGCGAGCGCGGAAGAGCACGCTTTTCACCGCCGGCACCGATAAGCCCAGCACCTCGGCGATGTCTTCGTAGCTTTTCTCTTCGTAACGCCGGAGCACCACCGCCAGTCGCTGCTTTTCCGGCAGCGCCTGGATCGCTGTGTCCACTGCGCGTTGCATCTCATCGTCAAGCAATTGCTGGTCGGGCACGCGCCCCTGGCGATCGGGCAGAGGAAGTGATTCTTCGCCTTGATGAACGTCCAGTGTTTCGGCCGAGTGGCGTTTGCGACGGCGGGATTCGTTGAAGACCAGATTGCGCGTGATGGTGAGCAGCCAGGTGGTGAACTTCGCCGACGGCACATACCGTGGCGCGCTCTTCCACACGCGAATGAAAACCTGCTGCGCCACGTCTTCCACATCCGAGTTGCTCCCGAGCATGCGCGCGACCGTGCCAATGACGAGCGTCTGGTGACGCTCGACCAATTGCTCAAACGCGGCAGTGTCTCCGCGCGCGACAAAAGCCATCAATGTCGCGTCGTCTCGGCCGGCCTCCGACATTAGAGAAGACCGACGAAGTGGCAGCGTTGCTTATTCGCGGAAAAAAAACAATCGCGCGCGCCTGTCCAAGGATGGGGCAGGTCGTTTTGGTTGCATCGATTTCGGGGAACGTGCATCGTCTACTAATGCTTCGTTCCGCCGCATTTTTCCAATGAATCACCCGCTCATTCCTGACGCGCTCCGTTCCGTGGCGGAGAAAATCGAAGCGCAGCAGCGTATTGACGAGGCGGAGGCGCTCGCTCTCTACCGCTGCAATGATCTGAACGCGCTCGGCATCCTGGCCAGCGAAGTGCGCCGGCGGAAGAACGGTGAATACGCCAGCTACATCCACAATCGCTACATCAATTACTCAAACATTTGCATTCTCTCCTGCCAGTTTTGTGCTTTTGCGGCGAGAAAGCGGGATGCTCACGCCTTCGAGCACGCGATTGAGGAGATTGTCGCTTCGGTGCGCGACGCTCTCCGGCTCGGCGTCACCGAAGTGCACATGGTCGGTGGATTGCACCCCTCATTGAAGAAGGAGTGGTACCTGGAATTACTGCGCGAACTGCGCGCGCTCGATCCTGAGCTGCATATCAAAGCTTTTACCGCGATTGAAATCCGCCATTTGGCTAATCGCGTCTTTCGTTTGCCTCTGCGGGAGACGTTCGAGATTCTGCGCGACGCCGGCCTTGGCTCGATCACCGGGGGCGGCGCGGAGATTTTCGATGCCGGTGTGCGCGACCAAATTTGTCGCGGCAAAGAAACGGCCGCGGAGTGGCTGGAGACGCATCGCGTCTGGCACGAGATGGGCGGCCGCAGCACCTGCACCATGCTTTACGGCCACATCGAAACGCTCGAGCAGCGCGTCGATCACCTCCGGCAATTGCGCGCTCTTCAGGATGAAACCGGCGGATTCACCGGCTTCGTTCCGTTCGCCTTCGAGCCGCAAACCACTATCCTCGCGCACATCAAACCCGCGTCTGCCGTCGAGCAATTGCGCAACCTCGCTGTCTCGCGCATTTACCTCGATAACATCGATCATCTCACCGCCTATTGGGTCGGAATGGGATTACCGCTCGCGCAAATCTCTCTCGCTTATGGGGTGGACGATCTGCACGGAACCATCATCGAGGAGAAAATTTTCCACATGGCCGGCGCCACCACCCCGCAGCAGCAAACCGTGGCCGCGCTCGAGCACGCCATTCGCGAAGCGGGCCGTATCCCGCGGCAGCGCGATAGCTATTATCGAACAGTGCAGCGGGCGAAGAGTGCGGAGGCGGAACTCGCGTGCGCCTGAATCGTTCTTGTGATCAGTGATCTGTGATCGGTGAACTGACCTCGGATCACGGTTCACTCATCACCGATCACTTCGTTCTGTGACCACACCGCGCATCGGCTGCGTCAAATACCTCAATGCCCGCCCGCTCATCCACGGCTGGCTCGGACCCGTTGATTTCGATCATCCGGCCGCGCTTTGCCGAAAACTCGCAGGCGGCGAGCTCGATGTCGCGCTCGTTTCCAGCATCGAATATTTGCGCCGCCCGCAGTATCGCGTCGTGGACGGGATTTCGATTTCAGCCTTCGGTCCCGTTTACAGTGTCGTCGTCGCGCATCGGCAGGAGCGAGCGACGTTGCGGGAAATCGCGATCGATCCCGCTTCGGAAACGTCAAGTGCGCTTCTGCGTTGTTTGCTCGCGCAACATCAAATGCATTCACGCCTCGTTAGTGAAGCGCACTCCGGTGCGCGACTGCTCATCGGCGACCAGGCGATTCGCTTTCGGCAGGAAAACCCGGAGGAGCGTTTCTGGGATTTGGCGGAAGACTGGAAGAACGTCACCGCGTTGCCTTTCGTTTTTGCTCTGTGGTTGCTTCGGCCTGAAGTGGCGAACGCGGCAGAGATCGCGCACCGTTTGCGGAGTTTGCGCGAGGAGAATCTGGAGCGCATCAATCAGCTGATCGCTCGGACGAGTGACTTCGATTCGGAGTTCTGCCGGCGTTATTTTACGGAGAATATTCGCTTCGAGTTTGGCGAGCAGGAGAAAGCCGGGCTTCGCGAATTCCATCGGCGTTGTCTGAAATCTGAAATCAATGTTGCGCCTGGTTACGAGTTAAATCTGGTGTGAACGGCGACGTTCGCATCGGCATCTCAGGCTGGAATTACAGAGGCTGGCGCGGCGTTTTTTACCCGGCAGGACTGGCTCAGCGGCGCGAGCTGGAGTTCGCCTCCCGCGCGTTCAATTCCATCGAGATCAACGGCTCCTTCTACTCGCTGCAACTGCCGTCGAGTTATCAGCGATGGCATCGCGAAACGCCGCCCGGTTTTCTCTTCAGCGTCAAAGGCCCTCGTTTTATTACGCACATGAAAAAGCTGCGCGAGGTGCGGGCGCCGCTGGCGAACTTCTTTGCTTCCGGCGTTCTCGCGCTCGAAGAAAAACTAGGGCCGATTCTCTGGCAATTCCCGCCAAACTTCGGCTGGAATCCGCAACGTTTCCGCGAATTCTTCGAGTTGCTGCCGAAGCGCGCAAGTGAGGCGGTCGCGCTTGGGAGGCGACATGATGACAAGCTGAAAACGCGTGCGTTTCTGAAAACTCAAGCCGACCTGCCGCTGCGCTACTGCGTCGAGATTCGGCACGCAAGCTTTCTTGTTCCCGAGTTCTTCGATCTGCTGCGCGAATACAACGTCGCCTTCGTCTTCG
>QHBL01000372.1:860-7382 GCA_003244125.1 Chthoniobacterales bacterium | reverse complement strand
TGAAGAATGAACGTCAAACTCAATGAGCGGACGAAAGACCGGAGAAGACAGACGCTACTCGCCGACCGTTTCGCGTAGCGTCGCAACCCCGTACTCGAAGTACATTTTCGCCATGACGCTTCCGGGGATGGCGGCTGGGCAAACGGCGACACATTCGTAAATGTTTGTGCAGTTGCCGAAACCTTCCTCGTCCATCGCGCGCACCATCCCGAGCACGCGACGCGTTCGTTCCGGATCGCCCTGTGGCAGTAAGGCGAGATGTGAGACTTTCGCGCCGGTGAAGAGCATCGCCGACGCGTTTGGACACGCCGCCACGCAGGCGCCGCAACCGATGCACGCAGCCGCTTCCATCGCCAGGTCCGCTTTGTGTTTCGGCACGAGAATGGAGTTCGCCTCCGGGGCGGAGCCGGTGCGCGCAGAAATGAAACCGCCGGCCTGCACGATGCGATCAAGCGCACTGCGATCGATCACCAGATCGCGCACGAGCGGAAACGCCCGGGCGCGAAACGGCTCGATGATGAGCGTCTCGCCGTCTGAAAATGATCGCATGTAAACCTCGCAGACCGCCCCCGGATGGTTCGGGCCATGCGCCTCGCCATTGATCGTCATGCAACAAGTGCCGCAAATTCCTTCGCGACAATCGGAATCGAAAGCGATCGGTTCTTCGCCGCGGACGGTGAGCTGCTCGTTAAGAATATCGAGCATCTCAAGCAACGACGTGTTCGGCGAAATATCCGTCGCGTCGTAGTCCACGAGTTTCCCTTTGGACTTCGCGTTCTTCTGCCGCCAAACGCGCAGTTTGAAGTTCATGTGCTAATATATGTAGGATTTCCTGTTAAACGAAAACACCCATCTGGTAGGATGCGAGGCGTTCCGCGCCCTCAACCATAAGATGAAAGTGCGAACATGAATAACATCCGGCGTGATGATCGTCGGTGCTTTACGCTCGGTATGGAATTGCCACCGTTGTTGGATTTCCCTGAACAATTGCGCGGCTCGGAGAAGATTAACTATGGTCCAAGCCAGATTACCCGCGCCCTGGCTCGTTGGGAAAACGAGGGCGGGCGGTTCGACCGCGAACGGAGAGTATGCGTTCAGCGAGAGATGATGCGAAGGGAACCAGATAGACGATCAACTCAGCCACGCTTCAACAGCTAGAATTATGTTACGAAGCATTAAGCAACAACTTTACGGCGCAAAACTCGTTACGCGGAACAGCGACATCGGCCACATCAAGGACTTCTATTTCGACGATCAGAAATGGGTTGTTCGTTATGTTGTGGTGGACACCGGTTCGTGGTTGTCGGGACGCTCAGTGCTGATTTCTCCTCACGCTTTCGGCGATCTCTCTCCAGACGGAAAATCCCTAGTGGTGAACCTGACTCGGCAGCAAATCGAGAAGAGTCCTCCGATTGAGGCGCACAAACCGGTGTCGCGACAATATGAAGAGGAATATTATCGTTACTACGGATGGCCGTCTTATTGGGGCGTAGGCGGCTTTCCAGTGGCTCCGCCGTCTCCCTATCCATCGTCCGGAACGCAAACAGGTGCCGGTTCCCGAGCCCGGAACAGTGACGACGATTCTCATTTGCGAAGCTCACAAGCGATCGATGGCTACCACATTCAGGCCACTGACGGATCCATCGGACACGTCAGTGATTTGATGATGGACGAGAAGAGCTGGGCGATTCGTCACCTGGTCGTCGAAACTGGCCATTGGTTTTCCGGCAAGGAGATCGTGATTTCACCCGATCACATCGACCGGATCAGTTACGACGACTCGAAGGTATTCGTGAGCATCACCCGAGAAGCCATCCAGCAAGCACCGGAATACCACGTTCCTTCGCCCGGTGCAGCAGCTCGCGATACGCGGGGTTTCGATGCCGACTGAATCGTCGCAGTTCGCGCACGAGTTGACTCAGCTTCGTCTCACTTTCTCTCGGTTCGACAACGGCAGCGCACATAACTTGTGCTTACGAAAACGTGATAAAACGCCGGAAATGACGTCTCATGCCTACGAGATTGTACAGCTCGCGCTAATGCTATACAATCTCAATTCCGGCGCGGAAATCTGCATCATCTTACCGGCGCGGGCGCGACCTTGCTCGGCCCCGCGTTGATTTCCGGTGCGACAATTTCACCTCAAAGCAGCATTTGGGCACCGGCGCGCGCCGACATTTCTGGCGGACGGGTGCGCCGACGATCTCGGAGATGAGCGTCTGGATCATCTGGCAGACTTCCGGGTGATCGCCGGTGACTGCGGCAAGCGGGCACGTTGTACCGCGAATGAGCGCGATTCCGTCACTGCGCTCGACGTGGGCTTGGCCGCCGAACTCGTGAAAAAGCTTCACGACTTGTTCGAGCCTCTCGTTAAACGCCGCCTCGCCTCGCAATTCGCGAGACGCGGCAATGCCGCGACCCACCTCACGTAGCACGGCTATGACTTGTTTGGAACCGAAGCGTTTCTTGAGGGCGGTGAGGATGCGATTGAGTAGTGGACCATAGGTCTTTGTAAAAAGATCCTCCGCTTCGGGGGTCAGCTCGTAGGAATAGTGTGGCTTGCGGAAACCGGGGCTTTCGCCGCTGCGGCGCACGAGGCTGTCGCGCTCGAGAGTTGCCAGATGCGCGCGAATGGCGTTGTCCGTGCGGCCGAGGGCGCCGGCCAGCTCGGCGACTGTGCGCACTTTCTGCCGCAGCAAGATGATAATCTGGCCTCGAGTCGAATCGAAAAAGCGGCTGCTCCAGCCGGGAACTTTCGCGCGCATTGCGAATGACCGTAGAGGATTCCATCGGGCTTCACAATTAAGTCAAATAAACGCTTGACCTATTAGGGCTGACTTCAACATTGTTGGATTTCAGGCAGCCGAAGTCGCAAAAGGAGATCGCCTATGCCATCAATCGCAAGCTTCAAAGACCGGCGACAAAAGAATACTTTTCGTTTGGTCGCGACTCTGCTGATGGGACTGAGTCCGCTTCTGTGCTTTAAATTGCGAGCCGCCGATCAGGACAAGAGCGCATCGAAAGTATCCAGAGAATTGCTTTCCGAGAACGATCGCGCGATCGGCGCGAACGCGCAAAAAATGATCGAAGAAGGCAGACGAATCTTTCGTTTCGATACTTTCGGCAGTGAGGCATTCTGGGGCGATGCGCTCCAGCTCCACAAAGCGATCGCCGGCGAGAAGAACGGCGGCGTCGGTCCAGGAGTGAGCCCGAAGACTGCTTTGGCGGTGGGCCTCAAGGTCGACGCGGACGCGCTGCCGAAAGAACTTGTTGCTCAAATCAAGGCCGGCAAGATCGATATGAACGATCCCGCGACGACCGTCGCGTTGCTCAAACTGGATGCAGTCGTGGGCGTGAAAGGATTTTTCGACAAACAAGGGAGCTTGAAGTCGCTCGGGCTTCGCTGCGCCGTGTGCCACTCCGCGGTTGATGATTCATTTGCGCCAGGGATCGGAAAGCGGCTTGATGGTTGGGCGGCTCGGGATTTGAACGTGGGCGCAATTATCTCGCTCGCACCCAACCTCAAGCCATTCACTGATCTGCTGGGCGTGGATGAAGCGACGCTGAAGAAGGTGCTCGCCAGTTGGGGTCCTGGCCGATTCGACGCAGAACTCGACAAGGATGGCAAAGCTTTGCGGCCGGATGGAGCTCAAGCCGGCACGCTCATTCCACCCGCGTTTGGGCTGGCTGGCGTGAATCTGCACACATGGACCGGCTTCGGATCGGTTCCCTATTGGAATGCATTCGTCGCGGTCACGGAGATGCACGGATCAGGCACTTTTTTTGACGCTCGGTTCGACGACAAGAGCCAATATCCGGTTGCCGCCAAGAGTGGCGCTGGCAATACCCGCGGCAAGCCCGATCTGGTGACTGCAAAATTTGGTGCGCTTCATTTCTATCAGCTCGCCATTCCGGCGCCGAAACCTCCCAAAACCAGCTTTGACCAAACGAAAGCGACTCGTGGTAAAGAAATTTTTGGAGGCAAAGCAAAGTGCGCCACATGCCATGTCCCGCCGCTCTTTACCGAACCCGGAGAAAACTTGCATACTCCGGCGGAAGTGGGTGTGGATTCTTTCCAGGCGGACAGATCGCCCACCCACAAATACCGCACTTCGCCACTGGCAGGTCTATGGACCCATCAAAAGGGCGGCTTCTATCATGATGGCCGTTTCGCGACCTTGGGCGATGTCGTCGATCATTACGACACGCTTTCGAATCTTGCGTTGACCGAGCAAGAAAAGAATGACCTGATCGAATATTTGAAGTCCTTGTAGCGGAATCGCAAACGTCAAACTTAGAAAAGAAGAAGGTTCACCATGTCATCACCCGCAAGTCTCAAAGGGCATCCATTGCACGCAATGCTGATTCCACTCCCGATAGGCCTGTGGATTTTTTCACTGGTCAGCGATGTCATCTTCAAGATGGGCTGGGGCGGCGCCGTCTGGAATGATGTCGCTTTCTACACCATCGCCGGCGGCACCGTCGGCGCACTCATCGCGGCCCTTCCGGGCTTTATCGACTTGACCGACATCAGTAACCCGAAAACGAAATCGATCGCTCTCTGGCACATGTTTATCAATCTGCTCGCGGTCGCGATCTTTGCGTTGAATTTCTGGCTGCGAATGCATCGCGCGCCGGGCGACAATCTTCCGATCATACTATCGATAATTGGCATTGTTCTGATCGTAATTTCGGGCTGGCTTGGCGGCGAACTTGTTTACGTGCGCGGCGTGGCCGTGAAGCAGCCGCCCGATCAAAGTATCTGACCGAATCGCATTTGAAAAAAGATTATGAGCGCCTGTCGACGCAAAGTAAACGACAACGCCATGACGACGGAAAAGGACGCTGAAGGCATTCGCAAATTTACCGTCGATATGGTCAAGCTCGAGAAGCTCGTCGCGAGCAAGATCGGTGTGTCAAAGCTTTCGTGGGCGGATCAACGATAATTCGGCTCGAAATCGGCTGCGCGCGAATTAGACAAGGAGAAGTATGGCGATCTACAAGATCAAGTTGAAAAGCAAAGAGGAAGTAGCTTCTGGAACAATGGCGTTTCATTTTGAAAAGCCACCGGGATTTGTTTTCAAAGCGGGCCAATTCGGTGACTTCACTCTCATTAATCCATCGCAAACGGATGCGGAAGGAAATGTGCGAAGCTTCTCGCTCGCGAGCGCGCCGTACGAAGATGATATCATGATTGCGACACGGATGCGTGACACCGCCTTCAAGCGAGTCTTAAAAACCATGGAACCGGGGACGGAAATCACGATGGACGCTCCCCATGGCTCGCTCACGCTACATAACAATGTGCTGGTTCCTGCGGTCTTTCTCACCGGAGGCATTGGCATTACTCCCGTCAGAAGCATCACTCTCCAAACCGCTCACGATAATCTTCTGCACAAGATCTTCGTCTTCGATTCCAATAGAAGATCGGAAGACTCAGCCTTTCTGAACGAGTTGAGAGAAACTCATAAGGGCAATCCGAACTGCATCTTTGTCGGCACCATGACAGAGATGCAAAAATCAGCGAGCGAGTGGCATGGCGAAACCGGACATGTCACGAAAGCGATGCTCATGAAGTATATCGATGATCTCACTCGACCCATTTACTACGTCTCAGGTCCGCCCGCGATGGTAGCTGCGATGCGCAAAATTCTCCGTGAGTCAGGAATCAACGATGACAATATCCGGACCGAGGAATTTACCGGTTATTAGGTTAGGCGAGGGAAGACCAGGGAATGAATATTAAGCTGAAAAGAGCTTATGAAAAACCCGACAAAGCGGATGGCACGCGCATTCTCGTGGACAGGCTCTGGCCGCGCGGTTTGACCAAGCGGAAAGCAAGCATCGATCTGTGGTTGAAAGAGATCGCTCCCAGCACGGAACTGCGCAAATGGTTCGGGCACGATCCGAAGAAATGGCGAAGCTTCCGCGGGCGTTATCAAAGAGAGCTTAAGCGTCGTCCGGAGCAGATCGCGACAATCAGGAGCAAGGCTAAAGAAGGAACCGTTACTCTTATCTACGGAGCTCGGGATCAAGAGCACAATGAGGCGGTGGTGTTGAAAGGCTTTCTTGAGAAGCGCTGATTGATAGCTTCTGATATGAAAGTTATCGGTTGGATTGGAACAGCTCTTATCATAATCGCTTACTACCCGCAGATACATCATCTGGATTGAAAGATGCGCTTGGGGAATCAGCGTTTCAACCTGGCTGATTTGGTTCATCGCGAGCGCCATACTTCTTATCTACTGCATAACTCGCGAAGAGTTTCTCATGAGTGTTGTGCAAGTCGTCAGTATTGCAGCGATCGGAATGACTATCATTCTCGTGCGGAGGAGCAATCGTATCTGTCCATATCATCGAAGGATGAGTGAGATGATGGCTCGGAAGTAAGGGACATGGACGCACTTGCGATCTGTATCGAATTTGCGCTTCCTTGAGTAGTCTAGCGGTCGAACGCGTTCTTGAGTAGCAGATGAGTTCAGAATTGCCCAAGATTCAGGATTACGCTGTCATCGGCAATGG
>QHBL01000372.1:0-724 GCA_003244125.1 Chthoniobacterales bacterium | reverse complement strand
TTTCGCGGCGTTACATCGACAATACAAACGTTCTCGAAACAACATTCTCTGCCGAATCGGGAAAAATTGTTCTCATCGATTTCATGCCGGTTACTTCCGAACAAAAGAAGCGAAGCTTCCTCTGGCCGGAGCACGAACTCGTTAGGCAGGTGAAATGTATCAGGGGCGAAGTCGAATTGGTTGTCGAATTTGATCCGCGTCTCGATTACGGCCGTGTCGCGCCCACGATTAAGAATACGGGCAAACTCGGCTGGAGGATCGACACCGGAACGGGGGGGTTCACGTTGCGCAGTGATCTCGAACTCACGCAAAAAATCAACAAAGGTTTATCGGCAAAGTTCACACTAAAGGCGGGCGAGGTGAAAGCATTCTCGCTCACCTTTTCCGCTGAAGGACCCGCCGTCGTGCCGCCACTAGGCGATTTAGTCGCCGACAAATTAAATCTCGCGATCGATTGGTGGAGCCAATGGGCGGCCCAATCTAATTATCGTGGCCCGTACCAACGACAAGTGATTCGCAGTGCGCTTCTGCTCAAACTCCTTTCCTATGCGCCATCCGGCGCCATCATCGCCGCGCCGACTACGTCGCTGCCCGAACGCTTGGGCGCTGATTCGAATTGGGATTACCGCTTCGCGTGGTTGCGCGACGCCTCTTTCACCGTGCGTGCGCTCTTCGCTTTGGGCTATAAAGACGACGCGGAAGCGTTTGTGAATTGGTTGTTGCA
>QHBL01000327.1:6221-6831 GCA_003244125.1 Chthoniobacterales bacterium | reverse complement strand
CGATGCAGGTGGCGCGGCTTCGGTTTCATCTGCACACACGCACAGTGCGCGGCAAACTTGAGCAAATGCTCCGCGCCCTGGAACTGGAGTCATGTCCAGCGAAGCCGAGACATCTCTCATCATTGGCTTTACCTAAGAGCTAGAGATTCCTCGACTTCGCTCCGCTGCGCTCGGAATGACAAAGGGAGAAGGCTCTACTACGAAACCCAGTCACAGGAGTCAGATCTCAAGACCCAGTCACAGGGGCAAATCTAATTCCTTAACGCTCCCATGGAGATCGGAGTTTTATAGACTGCTAGACTTGATTCGTTCTGATTGATCTCACTCGATAGACACACACACACGGCATGCGGTTTGCCTGCGCTGAGCTGGAGCGCTCCGCGCCGCATTATTGACGGGGGAAGCTAGCAGCTTCCCTACAGTATCGGCATCAGCCGATGCGGCGCACTCGGAAGATGTGGGCTGCGCGCGTGGCGGGATCGAGCTCGATATAGTTGCGGCGGCTGGTCCAGGTGTAGCGGGCGTCATCGAGCAGGTCGTGCATTTCGTAAGGCTCGCCTTCGGTCTGGCCGAAGAGTTCCAGCGGGACCTCGATCATGGAGTTGTGCGC
>QHBL01000327.1:0-6153 GCA_003244125.1 Chthoniobacterales bacterium | reverse complement strand
GAAGCGCAGGTTATCGTAGAAGTGCAGGGCGCGATTATCGCGGCGGATTTGGTTAAGGCGGGTGACGAGATCCTTGATGTTGCGGGGAGCGTCCCAGTCGCGCCCTTTGAACTGATACTTCTCGGAATCGAGATACTCTTCGCGACCCGGCAGCGCCGCGTTTTCGCATAGCTCGAACCCGGAGTAGATGCCGTAAACGCTGGAGAGCGTGGCGGCGAGAACGGCGCGGATCATGAACGCGGCTCGGCCGCTTTCCTGCAAAAAGACCGGCAGAATGTCGGGCGTGTTGGTGAAAAGGTTGCCGCGGAAATATTCGCGCATCTTGGTCTGCGTAAGTTCGGTGAAGTAGTCGATGAGCTCCTGTTTGTAGTTGCGCCAGGTGAAATAGGTATAGCTCTGGGTGAACCCGGCTTTCGCCAGCACCTTCATCATCTTCGGTTTGGTGAACGCTTCGGAAAGAAAGATGACGTCAGGAAATTTCGCGCGCACTCCGGCGATGAGCCATTCCCAGAACGGGACCGGTTTGGTGTGCGGATTATCGACGCGAAAAATGCGGACGCCGCGCTCGGCCCAGAAGAGGATGATGCTCTTCATCTCCTCCCAGAGCGCCTGCCAGTTGGCGCAACGGAAGTTCAGCGGATAAATGTCTTCGTATTTTTTCGGCGGATTCTCGGCGTATTTGATGGTGCCGTCCGGGCGCGCGTAAAACCATTCCGGATGCTCGGCCACGTAGGGATGATCCGGCGAGCAGTTGATGGCGAAATCGAGCGCGATCTCGAGCCCGCGTTTGCGTACTTCCTGCTCCAACCAGACAAAATCCTCCAGCGTCCCGAGTGAAGGCTCGATGTCTTTGTGGCCGCCGCCATTCGGTAAATTCAGATGGCGATTGCCAATGGCATACGGCACGCCCGGCTCGTCCGGTTCCGAGGTGATGGAATTGTTGCGGCCTTTGCGATTCGTCGTGCCGATGGGATGAATGGGCGGGAAATAGATGACGTTGAATCCCATCGCTTTCGCGTCGTCGATGCGACCAAGACAATCGCGGAGGGTCGAACCGCGATCGGGCAAGCCTTCGGCCGAGCGCGGGAAAAATTCATACCAGGCGGCGGTGCGCGCTTCGATGCGATCGACTATCACAACCGGCGCCGGCGCCCATTGCGTCGCCGCCGCGCGATCGGGATAGCTTCGCATCAGGACTTCGAGCTCACCGGAGTGCGCGAGTTCGTTCACGGCCCGCGCATCCTCGTTGCGCACCGCTTGCGCAATCTCGCGCAAACGTTCGGCATCCTTCGTTCCAGCCGCGCGTTCCGCTGCCGCTTCGATCAAGGCTGCGCCTTCCAGCGCTTCGCTTTGGAGCGGCGTAATGCCTGCGTTAAACTTGGTGGAAAATTCGAGTTGCCAGCCGGCAAAAAAATCAGTCCAAGCTTCGACGGTGTATTCGTAGGTGGCGTTCTCATACAAAGTGCAGGTGCCGCGCCAACGATCGTTCTCCAGCGGGCGCATCGGCGTTTCGTGCCAGCGCGTTTCGCCGAGCAATCGCCATTTTAAAACTGCCGCCACCACATCGTGACCATCCTTGAAAATATCGGCTTCGACCGCCAGGTCTTCGCCCACCACGCGTTTGATTGGGTAGCGCCCGCCATCAATCAGCGGCTGAAGATTTTCGATGACAGCAGTCGGAAACGCCCGGGGCATGGGCGTTTCATTTCAAATGAATTGCCCGGAAAGGCAAGTCTGCGTCATTGGGGAAGCGCCTGTGTCATGTCGAGCGAAGCCGAGACATCTCTGATGGGCGGATTCGGCGATAAAGCCAGACATTCCTCCACTTGGCTTCGCTTCGGTCGGAATGACAAAAAGGACGCCAGACAGGGCTTACGCCGAGAAATAAAACCCGCACTCGTAAAGGCCGGAGTTGCGCGTTTCCTGCCGGCGCACTGGCACGCCGAGCACCGCTTCAAACATCTCCTGCTCGAGCCGGCCGATGATCGGGTAGTTGTCGAGCACGTTTTGCAGCGGGGTATGGCATTCCAGAATCTGCGGACCTTGTTCGTCGATCTTGAACTCGGACATGTAACCTTCGGCGTCGCGGATCTTCGCGAGCGACTTGGCCCGGTCAGTCACCGTCTCGCCTTTGACCTTCTCTTTGAGAGCGGTGGATTTCCGTTCGTATAAATTGTAGAGCAGCTTCTCCGGCGCGTTCGGCCCATGGATTTCGTGAATCGACTGGAGCAGCTCGAGAGTGAAGCGGTTGCTGTCTGCCTGAAAGAGATCGTGCGCGCGCCGAGTCAGCCGATAGACCATCTCTGGCCTCCCCATCTTTTGCGGCCGTCGCCAGGTATCGAGATAACCATCGCGCTCGAGGGTGAGGCAATGCTGTTTAATACCCATGTAGCTCATTCCCATTTTGTCGACGAGCTGGTTAACGGAGAGACCGCGGCTGCGTTTGAGGGCATTGAGGATTCCGAGCCGCTGCGTGCGGCCAATTTCTTCGAGGAGGCGTTGATTCATATCAGAGTTGGGGCAAAGGCAAGCCTACCGATAAAAGGCAAGCGAGCGCAACTCAAATCGCGTAGAAATAGCGCCGGCAAAGGCGCTTACCTAGGTAATCCGGCGGCTTGTCTCCGGGTCGAACAGATGTGCTTTGCTGACGTTGAGCTCGAATTGCAGCCGATGACCCGCCTCCCGATGATCCAGCGCGCGGCGGCTCCGGCAGATGACGGTGTGCGCGCCTGTCTGGAGATAAAGATTCGTCTCCGTGCCCGTCGGCTCGACGATATCGACGATCGCACGAAAACTCGCGACCACGCCCGCAGGTTTCGCGAATTGCGCTATCTCAATGTCTTCAGGGCGGACGCCGAGCAGCACCGGTTTGCCTGAAAAATCGCGCAGCGCGGGCCGGCCATCCAACGCCACCTCAATCGTGCCGTCGCCGATTTCTTTGAACATTAACCCGTCGCGCGCTGATTTGAGTTCGCCCTCAATTAAGTTCATTGGCGGGCTGCCGAGGAAACCGGCGACGAACAAATTATCCGGCTCGTTGTAAAGCTTCAGCGGCGTGTCGTTCTGCTGCACGCGGCCGTGGTTCATGACGACGATGCGATCGCCCATCGTCATGGCTTCGACCTGGTCATGCGTGACGTAGATCATCGTCGCCTGGAGGCGCTGATGCAGCTTTGCAATCTCGGTGCGCATCTGCACGCGCATCTTGGCGTCGAGATTCGAGAGTGGCTCGTCGAACAAGAACACCTTTGGCTGTCGCACGATGGCGCGACCGACTGCGACGCGCTGGCGTTGGCCGCCGGAGAGCGCCTTCGGTTTGCGCTCGAGAAGATTTTCAACTCCAAGGATGCCGGCGGCGTCAGTGACGCGGCGCTTGATTTCGGCTTTGGCAAACTTCCGCAGTTTCAACCCGAAGGCCATGTTGTCGTACACGCTCATGTGTGGGTAGAGCGCGTAGTTTTGGAAGACCATGGCGATGTCGCGATCTTTCGGCGGCACGTCGTTCACCCGCCGGTCGCCGATGTAAATGTCGCCGCGCGAAATTTCCTCCAAGCCTGCGATCATGCGCAGCGTGGTTGACTTGCCGCAACCGGACGGACCGACGAGCACGACGAACTCACGATCGCCAATCTCGAGATTCACGTCCTCGACCGCGGTGACGTCGCCGGTCTTTTTGTCACCTGCGTAAATTTTGTAAACGTGGCTGACGGTGACTTTGGCCATCAGCTTACAAATGGCAGTGCGGCGAGGCGAACGCTAACAGTTCGGTCGCGAGTCGGAGCGCTTAGCTCGGTGCCGGGATGGCTGAAACCGCGTTTGATGAAGCCGAGCGCGATGTGCACATTCAGCCGGGGCGAAAAAGTCGCGCTCGTGATTTTGCCGGCCGGCTTCTCCGCCGCGCGCAACTCGGACCGAGCTAACAACTCTTGATCAGCGGTAACGCCGCACAATCGCTGCCGCATCTGCCCGCTCATCTTCATCCGCGAGATCACTTCCTGCCCGATGTAGCAGCCCTTCTCGTAATCAATCGCGCGCAATTCCAATCCCGCTTCCGGCGGCAGAATCTCGGGCGTGAGCTCGCAACCCCACCGTGGAATTCCGTGTTCGATTCGCAGCGTTTCCGCCGCGGACGCATCGACGAACTCCGCTTCCGCGGCGAGCGTTTGCCTCATCAGCTCCTTGTCGCGCTGCGTGCACCACACATCCCAGCCGTTCTCGAGAAAGCGCCGCGCGTCCAGGCAGAACTTCGCTTCAGGAATCCGCGGCGGCGTTGGCGCGAGCACGTGAAACAAGGCGAACTCGTCCGTCACGTCTTCAATGGTCACATCATCAGCGATAATGTACCGCTCAAGCCGGGCTGCGAGCTGCTCGCGCAATTCCTCGCTCGCGTCGATCCAGAGCGCCTCCGGCGTTGCGAACAAGAAGAGGTGCGCCTCGAGATGACCTTTGGCGTTAAGAACACATGATTCCTGCGTCGCACTCGCGTTGCTCTTGCGCACGTCGTTCGTCGTTTGCCCGTTGAGGAGACGCACGCGGTCGGCGCCGGTGATGCGCAACTTCGCGCGCGCCGAAAAATCGAAAAAGCGTGGCGCCATTCAGCCAATCAATAATCGGCTGTGCGCCCCAGTAAGCGACTCAGGAATCCGGCTTTCTTCTCTTCTTTGATGCGAGGGAGTTTCGGCAGCGGCTTGGGCGATTCCGCCTGGTGAATCTCGGCCCGCGGCGCGCTCGGGGGCGGCAGGGTGATCTCAAGCTCACGCTCGGGCGCGGGCGCGTTCTGCGGCGGTTCCGGCATGTTGGTAGGGAGCGCGAGAATCGGCTCCGGCAACGCGACCGACGTCTCGATGCGCTCTTCAGTGACAGAGCTCGTTAGCGCCATCAGCGGCTCCGGCGGCTCGGGTAGTTCGGGCGCGAGCTCCACCGGCTCGTGACTGTGCGGCTGGGCCATGGCAACGCCCGCCGCTTCCAGCGTCGCTCGCTGTTCCTCGAGGAAATCGGGCTCTTCATCCGGGAGCGGTTCCGGCTCGGGCTCGGCAAATAAATCCGGCTGCTCTGGCTCGGTCGCCATGGTTTGCATAAAAGGCAGGAATTTTTGCGCGATGGAAGCGTAATCCTGGTCGCCCCGGCCCTGCCGCGCCTCCTCCAGCAAACGATCGCGGGTCGCGCTCGCCACGTCGAGATCGAGCTCGAAATCGCGCCCGAGGCGGTTGGCGATCTGCATGTCCTTGAGCATGTGCTTGACGGAGAAATGCGGCTCGAAATTACCGGCGATCATGAGCGGCAACTTCATGTCGAGCGTGCCGGAGTTACTCCCGTTTTCTTTCATGGCCTCGGCGAATTTCTCCAGCGGAATCCCGGAGTAATGCACCAGCGCCAAACCTTCCGCCGCCGCCTGCACCGTGGCCGCGGTGACCAGGTTCGTCGCCACTTTGATGATGCTGGCGTGGCCGATATCGCCGATGAGGAGAATGGATTTGCTGCTCGCCTCGAGCAGCGGCCGCACCTCGTTAACCGCAGCCTCCTCGCCGCCGACGTAATAGACGAGCTGCCCTTTTTCAGCCGCGGCTTTGCTCCCGGTGAATGGCGCTTCCACCAGCCTGGCCCCACGCCGTTGCACCAGCGCCGCCGCTTCCCGCATTGTGTCGGGCGAGACGGTGGCGTGAGCGATGATGATGTGCCGCCGCGTCAACGACGGAGAGACCACCTGCAGCATGCGCATGAGCGCATCGTCATCCGAAACGAAGAGCTGAAGATAATTGCAGGTCTGCGCCAGCTCAGCGGGTGAACCGACGAAATTCGGCACGGGCCGCGGCGTCCGGTTCCAGACGAAAACGGAGAGACCCTGATGTCGCAAGTGATCCGCGATGCGCCGGCCGATGATGCCGAGGCCGAGAACGCCCACGTTTTTCCGAAAAGTGCGCGGCATAGCCAGTATTTATCCAGAATGCGTTTAACGTCACGCAGGCCGAATAGCAACTTCCTTCATCGCAACTCCACCTGCGCCAGATCGTAGAGTGCCACGCGACCGACGATCTCCAGGCTTTCAGCCGAGAGCTTGTCCATGGTGTCCTCGGCCGTATGCCAGGGCGGATAATCAAAATCGATCAGGTCAATCACTGGAATACCGGCTGCATTCAGCGGCGTGTGATCGTC
>QHBL01000406.1:7488-8197 GCA_003244125.1 Chthoniobacterales bacterium | reverse complement strand
GCTTCGAAAACGTGTTTGCGGCTCAAGCCCTCCTGGTTGGGAAGATCGCCACCCCAGAATACTTTGCTCGAGACGACGAAGGTATCGCGCGCCCAACCTTTCTTCTTTAGGATGGCGCCCATAACGACCTCAGCCTGGCCATTGGCGTAAGCTTCGGCGTTATCGAAGAAGTTAACGCCAGCGTCGTAGGCAAGAGTCATGAGCTCCTCGGCGGTATCGTTACTGATCTGTTGGGCGAAGGTAACCCAGGCGCCGAAGGAAAGCTCGCTTACTTGAAGGCCGGAGTTGCCGAGACGGCGATAGTTCATCGATCACCTAACGGCGTAACGGTTCCGCTGGCAAGGTGGCGGCGCGAGATAGCCGCCTTGACGGAATACAACCTAGAGATTCTTCGACTCCGCTTCGCTTCGCTCAGAATGACAAGTAAGGTTGCGCTTCGCTCCGAGAGAGATATCGGGCCGGCGGGATTTGAACCCGCGACCTCTTGAACCCCATTCAAGCGCACTACCAAGCTGTGCTACGGCCCGTCTCGCGTCGACTATGCCCGGCGTGAGTTGTTGTCGCAAGGTGAGATCGAGTTCGGCCGGAGGCGAATTTCCCCCTCGAGAATTGTTGGCGCGGTGTAGGAGCGTGGGCGGTAATGGCAGACAACGGGTGATTTGGTGATGAAACAGTTGCATCACCTTCTGCCGCTGAGGACAGCGGCAGC
>QHBL01000406.1:0-7472 GCA_003244125.1 Chthoniobacterales bacterium | reverse complement strand
ACGGCGGTAGCTACAACCAGGCGGTTCGGTCGAACCCGACTGGCTACTGCGAAAGCTCACGAGCGAAGTTCTGGTCTTGCGCCCGCGCCCGGCATACAAGATGCGTGAATGGCTAACTTGATGACGATACGACTTTCCGCGCTGGCAGCGTTTGCGCTTCTCGCCGGCAATGCCGCTGCCTACGGGCCACTGGGTCACGAGATCGTCGGCGGGATTGCTGACCGCAAACTCGACGGCACTTCCGCAGGGGCAAAGGTCACGGCGTTACTCCAGGGCATGACATTGCAGCGCGTGTCCAATATTGCCGATGAAATCAAAGCGTGGGACAAGAAAGGCGCGGACGATGTCGACGCTTATCCGCACTATCCGCAGGCGCGCGCCATCGAGCAGCAACTGCGCGAATTCTGGAAGGCCAACCCGCCGAGCCCCGACGCCAGCGACGCGACGCCGACGCATCATTGGTTCCATTACACCGATGTGCCGGTGCTCGATGCGGAAAAATATGGCGACGGCGAGACCGGCCGCGGCAATTGGGACATCGTGCACGTGATTCCTTATTGCATCGCGGTGCTGCGCGGAGAAACGCCGGAGGACAATCCGCGCAAGATCACGAAGGCGATCGCGGTGATTCTGCTCGCGCATCTGCTCGGCGACATTCACCAGCCGCTGCACGTGGGCGCGGACTACTTCAGCGACGGCGGCCAACCGGTTGACCCTGATCGCGGCACGGCGGGCATCGGCGACGAAGGCGGCAACACGCTCAGCTTTGTCGAGAATGCGACTGCCGAACACGCGCGGCATTATTACCATTCCTTCCATGGCTTTTGGGATCTTGACGCGGTGCGCAACGTCGTCATCGGCACGCCCGATGAATTGAAGAAGGAAAACCGCGAGGCCGTTTACAATCCAGCGAAGGAAAAATTGATCACGGATCTGGCCGGGAGCGAACCGAAGAAATGGCGCACGCTGGGTGACGCGAAGACATGGGCGGAGCAATGGGCGAACGAGATTCTGCCGATCGCGCGTGAAGCCCATAGGCGAGTGGAGTTCGAGCATGTGCATCGCGAAGAGAAGGACGGGCGCGTTTTTGCCAAGGGCGAAGCGCACGAGACTGGGAGCGGTTATCGCGAGTGGGCGAGCGCCGTCGTTCGCGATGAGCTGCACAAAGCGGGTTGGCGTCTGGCTGAGTTGCTGGCGCGAATTCTGGAGCGTTGATCGCCGGGCCGCAGCTGGCCTTCCCTCCAGCTCACTGCTTTGCGCAATGTCGCACTTGGAGTTTCCTCTTTTTCGGCGAGAGAGAACGCGTTAGCTTTCAAATAGGATCCCGAGGCGAACGATGACTTCTAACGAGATCAAGGCGTTGCAGGCGCCGGTGAAGGAGCGGTATCGCAGCTCGCCCGAAACTGCTCTGATTACTCTGAAAGCTGAAGGTCGCATCGGCGAAGGCGTAACGTGCAAGCTGGAGACGGCCAAGGGTGGCGTGCAGGCCGGACTTCATCCAGCCACGGGCGGCAATGGCCTGAGCGCCTGCTCGGGCGACATGTTGCAAAGGTCTGAAGTTCGGGCCGCGCGGTGAGGTATCGCTCAAAGGGTTCGACCAGCCGGTGAATGTGCACGCGGTGGAGTGGCGCGAGTAGCCGACTAGTTTTTCAAGATCCGAGCCCGCGAGGGTGGCAAGAAGGCTGGTGGTCTTGACTCGACCAGTTATTGCCCGGTCGCGCAATTATGATATGTGGCATTACAACATATCATGGCGCGGCGCGGCGCGGTGTGATGACAAGGGCGATGCCGCCGAGAACGGCGACGGCGGCGAGGAGAATTCGCAGCGTCATTAACTCGCCCAGCAGCAGAACGCCGCCAAGCGCGGCAATGACCGGTGCGCTGAGCTGGACCGTCGCTGCGCTCGTCGCCGGCAGCGACGGCAGGACGGCGTACCAGATCACGTAGCCCAGCCCGGAGGTAAGTGCGCCCGAGGCGAACGCGTAGCCGAAACCAGTGGGAGTAATTCGCTGCGCGGGCCAGCAGGCGAGCGCGAGGATCAACGCGAACGGCACGGCGCGAATGAAGTTTCCTGCTGTCGCGGCGGTGGCATCTGGAACGCGTTTGCCGCGGAGCGAGTAAACGCCCCACGCCACACCTGCGCTGAACATGAGAAGCGCGGCAACCAACGGCGGCGCGGCGATTCCCGGCAAGAGAAGCAAGACCAAACCGGCGAACGCGATTACCAGACCGAACCCTTGGCGGCCGTGCAAACGCTCGCCTTTGGACAAAGCAAAACTGATCATCGTCGCCTGAACCGCAGCGAACAGAAGTAACGCGCCGGTTCCCGCAGCGAGACTGAGATAAGCGAAGGAGAAGGCCGCCGCATAGACAAACAGCGCGAGGGCCGAGGGCCAGCTTCCGCCGTTGCGTTGGGAGCGAGTTCGCTGGATCAGCCACAAAACGGCTGCGCCGGAAATGATGCGGAGCGCGGTGAAGCTGGCCGCATCAATGTCACCGCCGCGGAGCGCGAGACGGCACAGAAGTGAGTTGCCGGCGAAAGCGACCATCGCCAGGGCGGTGAGAAGAATCAGCGCGCTGCGGTTCAGTTGCGCAGGAGGTGAATGGCTCTGCATTTGCGAAGCCAGAACATTATGCTGATGCCGCGGCGCGTTGCAGCCTGTCGTTAATCGCGATGCCGATTCCTTCGTGGGGGACTTTCTCAGCGACGATGAGATCGAGGCCGAGCGCGTCCAGTTCGCGCAATAGGCGAAAAACATTTGCGGCGGCTTCAGCAAGGTCGCCGGTCGCGGTTAGCTCACGGACTTCGGTAAACTTTGAGGTAGCGCGGCGGGATCCCTCGACTTCGCTTCGCTCCGCTCGGGATAACGGGCGGAAGCAAAGCGCGGCGATGCGCAGGCTTTCGGGTGGTTGAAAGGCGGCTGGATCATCGACCAGGATGAGCTTCGTGCGTGGCGCGTAGTGCGACGGCAGCTGACCGGGAGCGATGATTCGGTCGCCAGCAGCACGAGTGCGAACGCGCGCAAACTGCCCGAGCATCTCGGCCGTAATCGGACCGGCGCGAAGAATCTCTATCGTGCCATCGACGATCTGCACAATCGTCGATTCCACGCCATGCGTTGTAGCGCCGCCATCGACGATGAGTGGGATACGATCGGCCAGCTCGTCATACACATGCTGCGCCGACGTCGGGCTGATGCGGCCGAAACGATTTGCGCTGGGGGCCGCGAGCGGCCGGCCAAATGCACGGATGATTTGGTGGAAAACCGGATGCGCGCTCATCCGCAATGCGACAGTCTGCAACCCGGCGGTGACGATGTCCGGAATCGTCTCGCGCTTGCGCAAAATGATTGTGAGCGGTCCGGGCCAGAACCTGTCAATTAGTGAGCTAACGAGGTCTGACTTGACCTGGGCAGCGGCATCGAGCGAATCGCGCGCTGGCAGATGGACGATGAGTGGATCGAAGCGTGGCCGCTCTTTCGCGGCAAAGATTTTCGCGACAGCGGTGGGATTGGTCGCGTCAGCAGCGAGTCCGTAAACGGTCTCCGTAGGCAGCGCGACGACTTCGCCCGAACGCAGGAGCTCGACCGCGCGCGCGACGGCGGACTGCGCCTCTACGATTTCGGTTTGCAAAGTTTCGCGCGAGCGTCGCGCACCAGCCTGGCCGCTTCCGCCGGCGAGTTCGCCACCGCAGTGAGGTGTCCCATTTTGCGGCGCGGTCGGGCTTCGTGTTTGCCGTAGAGATGGAGATGCACGTTGGGCAGCGCAAGCGCGGCCGCCCACTGCGGTTCAGCTCCGCGCCACAAATCGCCGAGCAGATTCGCCATCGCGGTCGGCCGCAGCAGATCGACGGCGCCCAGCGGTAATCCGCACACCGCGCGCACGTGTTGCTCGAACTGGCTGGTGACGCAGCCTTCGATGCTCCAGTGCCCGGAATTATGGGGGCGCGGTGCGAGCTCGTTCACCAGCACTTTGCCGCTTTTCTCGACGAACATTTCGACCGCGAGCAAACCAACGACGCCAAGTTTCTCCGCGATCGCGCAGGCAATCTCCACCGCGGTGTGCGCGACTTTCTCCGGGATTACCGCGGGCACGATGGTGAGGTCGAGAATGTGATCGCGATGAATGTTCTCGGCCACAGGAAAAGCGCGGAGATTCCCCGCGGGATCGCGAGCGACGATGACGGAGATTTCCTTCTCAAAATCGACGGCGCGCTCGAGAATCAGTTCATCGGCGGAACGCGTTTGCCAGACATCGTCGAGGTCGCGCGATGAAATCGATTGCTGGCCTTTGCCGTCATAACCCCAGGCTGCTGTTTTTAAAATCGAGGAGCGTCCGATTTGTTCGACCGCTGAGACGAGCTCGGCCGAACTGCGGATGGCACGGAATTGCGCCAGCGGAAAGTTATTTTCGAGAAGGAATGTTTTCTCGCGCAGTCGATGTTGCGCCGTCTCGAGGATGCTGCCGGCTGGACGCACTTCGCATTCGCGCGCACACCACTCGATTGTTTCGTTCGGGATGTTCTCGAACTCGAAGGTGAGAAGATTAAGGCTGCGCGCGAAACGCCGCACCGCTTTCTCGTCGCGGAAATCTGCCACGGTGGAATCGTCGGCGAATTGCGCCGCCGGGCTGTCGCGCTCGGGTGTGAAAACGTGCACGCGATAACTCATCCGCCGCGCCGGGACCGCGAACATGCGGCCGAGCTGGCCGCCGCCCATGACGCCGATGGTCGCACCCGGTGGAAACAACTTGGGAGACACAGCTGGAGATTCCTCGACTACGCTTCGCTTCGCTCGGAACGACAGGAGGGCAACTTTTGCGCGAGCACTGTCTCTGTTTGTTCGCGACGAAACGCTTCCACGTTTTTGCGCACGGCGGAATCGGACAAACCGATGATGCTGGCAGCGAGCAGTCCTGCGTTCTTCGCGCCCGCTTCGCCGATGGCGAGAGTGCCGACAGCGACGCCGGCCGGCATTTGCGCGATCGAAAGAAGGGAGTCGATGCCTTTGAGCGCTTTGGTCGAAATCGGCACGCCCAGGATCGGCAACCAAGTATGCGCGGCGATCATTCCCGGTAAATGCGCCGCACCACCGGCGCCGGCGACGATGACGCGCAAGCCGCGACCAGCAGCCTCGCGTGCGAAATCGGCCAACAGCTCCGGTGTGCGATGCGCGGAAACGATGCGGTGTTCGCAAGCGACCCCGAGTTTGTTCAACATCTCGACGGCGTGCTTCATCGTGTCCCAATCCGAGGCGCTGCCCATTATGACAGCGACCTGGGCTTTGGCGGACGTTGGCATAGGCCGAATCTTAATGAAGTTCCGGTCGCCGCAATAGCGGTTATCTTGAGGGGTGAACGCAGCGAAGGGATCGATCGTTCTCATTGGCTTCATGGGCGCGGGGAAATCGGCGGTCGGACGCGAGCTGGCGCGACGCACGGGCTTGCCACGACGCGATACGGACGAAATCATTCGGCAACGCTTCAGCGCGTCGATCCCGGAGATTTTCGAGCGACACGGTGAGATGACGTTTCGTGACGCGGAGACGGAAGTGTTGCAAAGTTTGGATAATGGCGCGGTGATTGTTACTGGCGGCGGCGTTGTGTTGCGCGAGGAAAACCTGCGCCTGTTGCGCCGGCTGGGGCGCACGATCTGGCTTGATGCGGATGAGGAAACGCTGTGGCGCCGCGCCTCGCGCCGCAGTACGCGACCGCTGCTGCACGGGCAAAATCCGCGAGGTAGATTTTCCGCGCTCCTGCGCGAACGCGTCGGGCTTTATGAAGCGGCGGCGGATGAGCGGGTCGATACCACGGAGGGCAGCATTGGTGAAGTGGCGGAACAGATTTTATCGCAAACATGAGCAGTGATCTGCGCGATCAGGTGGTGGTGTTGGCGAGCGAGATTGGGTTCGATCTTTGTCGATTTACTCGTGCCGATGCACCGACGCATGCACGCGAGTTTCGCGATTGGCTCGAGCAAGGCGCGGCTGGGGAGATGAATTATCTGGAACGCAATGCGCAGCGACGTTGCGACCCGCAGCTCGTGCTGCCGGGAGTGAAGACGGTGATTGTTGTGGCGTTGAATTATTTCCAGGAAGGGCGGCGGTCGCAGACCGCCGCTACAGGGCGCATCGCGCGGTACGCGTGGGGGGAAGATTATCATCCGCTCATCGAGAAGAAACTGAAGAAACTCGATGAGTTTCTGCGCGGGCACGGCGGGGTGCAGAAGTGCTACGTTGACACCGGGCCGATGCTGGAGCGCGATCACGCAGCGGCCGCTGGAATCGGCTGGCAGGGCAAAAGCACGATGCTGCTCAACCGCGAACTGGGCGCGTGGTTTTTCCTCGCGGAAATTCTAACGACGCTGGAGTTCGCGCCGAGTGCGCCGGAGGCAAATCGCTGCGGCACTTGCACGCGCTGCATCGCGGCATGCCCAACGGGCGCGCTCACTCCGCACCGGCTGGATGCGCGGCGCTGCATCTCCTATCTGACGATCGAACTGAAGGGTTCCATTCCGCCAGAGCTGCGCCCGCTCATCGGCGATCGCATTTACGGTTGCGATGAATGTCTCGACGTTTGTCCCTGGAATCGCTTCGCGCGCGCTTCACGCGAAGCTGCATTTCAGATGAGGCCGGAAGTGGCGGCGATGCGGTTGCGCGATTACCTCGAGCTCGACGACGAGCGCTTTCGCCAACTCTTCCGCAATTCGCCCATTCGCCGGACAAAGCGTCGCGGGCTGTTGCGCAATGTCTGCGTCGCGCTCGGGAACGTCGGAACTGCCGATGATCTTCCCGCGTTGCGCAAGGCTGCGGCCGGCCCTGAGCCGTTGATTGCGGAGCATGCGGCGTGGGCGATCGAGCAGATTGAGAGTCGCGCTGTGCCTCTGCCGCCCAGACGGACGGCAGCTACAACGATGGTGTGACATGCGGTGAACGACTTTTGCTTTTCAAGAGTCTAACGAGCGGCTAATTGTCCGCGTCCAAACATGCAGCCAAGCATCAAGTCCGCCCCGAGCGAGAAAGCACAAGTTGCGCCGATGCCGGTGACAGCGAGCGAAACAACAGTGCCGCCGCGAAAGCGAAAGTCGCGCCGCCGGCGCTACATTCTCCTCAGCATCGGCGCGGTTTTATTGCTCTTGATCGCGGGTGCGATCATCTCGAGCAAACGCGAGAAGCCGATCGCGGTGACGACTGAGAAAGCGACGACGCGCACGATCATCCAGCTCGTCTCCGCCACGGGCAAAGTGCAACCGGAGACGGAAGTGAAAATCTCGCCGGAAGTCGCGGGTGAGATCATTGACTTGCCGGTGACGGATGGCGCGCCGGTGAAGAAAGGAGCTCTGCTCGTGCGCATCAGACCGGATTCCTACAAGGCGCTGCTGGAGCAGCAGGAAGCGGCGATCTCCTCGGCTCGCGCGACGAATTTGCAGCAGAAAGCTTCGATGACAAAAGCCGAGCAGGACCTGAAACGGGCCG
>QHBL01000364.1 GCA_003244125.1 Chthoniobacterales bacterium | reverse complement strand
CTTCCGCCACCTCTTCGCGCTCCGCCTTTGCCGAGCCGCCGCACGATCGGCCAGGTCTCGGCACAAAATGGGGCGAGACGCGTCAGTCGCGAGTTGAGGCTGCGTCTTTCGAGCGGGCTAATCCCCGCCGTCCATTCGCTGTCGCCAGCATTTATTACAACGACGCTGCTGGAGTGCGCGCAATGGCCGGGGCTGTGGCATGGACTCGCCGCGCGCCATTCCTGGCGGATCCCGCCGCGACTCTCGTCAGCGTCGAGCTGCGAGATGAGAGCGGGCGCTTGTTGCCGGGCCTGGTGGTTGGAGATCGCTGGTTTGTCATCGGCGAAGAAGGACGCCGCTATTCCATCACGGTTCGGAATCGGACAAAGTGGCGGCTCGAGATTGTGCTCTCGGTGGACGGACTTGATGTGATTGATGGCCGCCCAGCGTCATTTGGAAAACGCGGTTACATCATGGGGCCGCACGCCCGACTGATCGTGGACGGGTTCCGGCAAAGCACCGAAGCGGTGGCCGCTTTTCGTTTCGGGCCGGTGCGCGAATCGTACGCGAACGAGAAGTACCGCAGCACGCGGAACGTCGGCGTCATCGGCATAGCGCTCTTCAACGAAGCCGGCACTGATCCATGGACTTGGAATGAAGTGCGCCGGCGCTTACGCGCGAATCCATTTCCGGGGCAGTTCGCCACGCCGCCGTGAGGAGGGTGAATGGTGACTGGTGAACAGTGACTGGTGAACAGTGAATAGTCACGCGACGAACGCTTCGGCCATTCACTAATCACCAGTCACATTTCACCGGCGTCGCGGCCATGGCGCGGCCGCTCCCCCTGTGTATCATTCGCCTCTCGCATGCCGACATTCTTCATCAAAACTTACGGCTGCCAGATGAACGAACGCGATTCCGAACAGGTCGCGCATTCGCTCACCGCCCGCGGCTACCAGCGCGTCGGGAGGGAGACCGAAGCGGACGTAGTTTTACTCAACACATGCAGTGTGCGCGACATGGCCGAGCAAAAAGCGCTTGGCAAAATGGGAATGCTCGGTCGCATGACCAAAACACGGCCCGAGGTCGTCTTCGGATTCCTCGGCTGCATGGCGCAGGCCCGCGGCGCCGCGTTGTTGCAGGAGATTCCACACCTGGATCTCGTCGTCGGCACGCAGAAATTCCATCGCGTCGCCGACTACGTCGAAGAGACGCTCGAGCGTAAGCGTCACCGCCGATTTGATGATCCACGTTTCTCCGTCGTCGACGTCGAAGAGCAACCCGGCTCCCAATCAACCATTCGCGACCAGCCGCTCCGGCAGAAGCAGGCGAGCGCGTTCGTCTCGATCATGCAGGGCTGCAACATGCACTGCACCTTTTGCATCGTGCCACGGACTCGCGGCGCCGAGCGCAGCCGCACCATCGAAGAGATCGTCGCCGAAGTGCGCGATCTGGTTGGCCGAGGCGTCAAAGAAGTCACCCTGCTCGGCCAGATCGTGAATCTCTACGGCCGCCATGAATTTCCCTTTCAACCCCTCCACCCCTCAACCTCTCAACGCTTCAGCAAGACTCCATTCGTGCAATTGCTCGAGGCCGTGCACGCAATCGACGGCCTCGAACGCCTCCGCTTCACCTCGCCCCATCCCATCGGATTTCGTAACGATTTGGTTGAAGCGATCGCGACCCTGCCCAAGCTGGCCGACCACGTACATCTGCCGCTTCAATCCGGATCGAACCGCATTCTCAAAACGATGCACCGGCCTTACACGGCCGAAAAATACGCGGATCTCGTCGGCAAAATTCGCGGGGCGCGTCCCGGAATCTCCGTGACTACGGACATCATTGTCGGCTTTCCCGGCGAAACCGATGACGATTATCAATCGACGCGTTGGCTCGTGGAGCATCTGCAATTCGATAACGCTTTTGTCTTCCGCTACTCGCCCCGCAGGGACACGCCGGCGGCGGGAATGGCCAATCAAATCGACGAACCGACGAAGGAGTCCCGCAACAAGGATCTGCTCGAAGTGGTGAACACTTCAGCCCGCCGTGCGCACGCGAGACTCGTCGGCACTCGCGCGGAAATTCTCTGCGAAGGACCGAGCCGAACGAACACTTCGCGCCTGATGGGGCGCACCCGTGGAAACAAAGTGGTTGTCTTCGAGCGCGATGACGCGCGCATCGGCGAAATGTTCGATGTGGCCATCGAGCGCGCGAATGGCTTCAGCCTTTACGGCACGCCGGTGAACTGAGTGATGACCTACCACTTCTCTCTGCAAGCCGCGGCCTTTGTCGCCGGCATCCTTCTTTGCCTGTTCGGCCTCAGTGGATTCACTGGAGCCTGGCACCGGAGCGCGCCGGGCTTTCCCCGGTCGCGCATGGCCGGCATCGTTCTGCTCGCGATTGATCTCATCTGGAGTTTCTGGCTCGTCTCCACCATGGAGATGGGCGAGTTCTCCGTTTTCCGTCGTCCCTTTCTCATCGCTCTGCCCATTGGCTTCTTCCTCACCCTGCGCTTCGTCGATGAATTTCTCGCGGTTCGTGCTCTCGGAATTCTGGTGCTGCTCGCCGCTGAGCCATTGCTGGACGCGGCATTTTTCCGCTATGAATCGAGCCGCCTCGTTCTCACCGTCCTTGCCTACATTCTCATCGTGCTCGGATTATTTTGGGTGACAATGCCCTACACTCTGCGCGACCAAATTACCTGGCTCCGCAAAACGGCCGCACGCTGGCGTGGTTTGCATGCGCTGACGTTCATTTACGGCGCGGTGCTCATCGCGCTCGCATTGTTTTCCTATTAAACGCGCCCTCGTTCTTCGCGGCGGCGCGTTGGGCGATTTCGTTCTCACGCTGCCGCTGATTCGTGCGCTGCGCCTTCCGTTCGAGAAAGTGGACGTGCTGGCGAACAGAGCTTTCGCGGATCTGAGCGGAAAGAGCGCGTTTGCCTTGGACGACCTTGATCTCGCGCCGTTCTTCGTCCCGCAGACTGAACTTCCGCAAAAGTGGCGCGATTATTTCAGTCGATACCAGCTCGTTATTTCGTATTTGCACGACCCGGATCGGAGCTTTGAACGGAATGTCCGTGCCTGTGGCTGCGCAACATTCGTCGCCGGTCCGCATCGGATTGAAGACGGTGCGCATGCCACCGAGCAACTCGCACGTCCACTGCATCAACTCGGGATCGCGATCGCCGATTGGGCGCCGAAGCTCGAGCACAATCAAGCCGAGACTGCCGCGGTTTGTGCAGAGTTCCCGCTACCGCTCATGGCTCTTCATCCTGGCAGCGGCAGCGCTCGAAAAAACTGGCCAATCAACAATTGGATCGGACTGACGCAGCAGTTACTCGCATGTGGCAGGTCTGTGGTGGTGATCGGAGGCGAAGCTGATGAGGGTGAAATCGCAGCGATGCGCAACCACCTCGGCGATCGCGTCGAGTACGCGATTAAATGGCCGCTGCGAAAACTCTCGGCCCTGCTAAGCGGTGCTCGGTTCATCGGCCACGATAGCGGAGTTTCGCACCTGGCCGCTGCGGCCGGCGCGAGCTGCACCGTTCTATTTGGGCCAACTGATCCGAAAACGTGGGCGCCCCGAGGAAACAATGTGCGCGTCCATCTTGCGCCCGGAGGAAATCTGATCGAGCTAAAACTCGAACTAGTCGTGAAACTCCTTTTGACTCGAGGTTTGTTGCAAGGCTGATGTCTTCCAATTCGGCCGGCTTATCGATGAGGCGGGAATGGCACTGATATTTCCCTNNNATATTTTCCCGCCTCTTTTTCAGAGCCGAGAACGTGACGGGGGCTGAGATCGGATTCCGCGGTTATGCGGAGTACGCGCCGAAGTACGAAGAGCTCGCGCGGGTTCTGGGGCGCCCGCGCAGTAAGCCGCGCGAAGACGAGTTGCATCTGATTCGGCGGCTATCGCGACCAGACCGCCTCGCCCCGGCTCGTTGAGCGTGGGCGACACTTTGTTCCTGGCCGCAATGACCAGCATTCTTTCACCTGAGCCGGTGGTTGAAGTGGGAACTGGGACGACGTCGGGTTTTTCCAGTGCTGTCATGGCAGTGATGCTTTGCTGCGGTAGAACTCCGCCGCTCAGAGCATGTGTCGAAACCATCGACGCACACAGCTATTACCGTTCTGACAAAAGCGTTCCAATCGCGGCCGACATTGCTGCACTTTATCCCGGAGTTTGGCTCGGCTGTGCGAGTCCATGCACGGTGCGAAAGCAATTTTGTCGAGAAGCTCGCGCAAGCTAACGAGCTCCAGTTCGGCTTCATCGATGCGGACCATCAGCACCCCTGCCCGTTGTTGGATCTGCTTCGGCTGGCGCGAGTAACCAAGCCGGGCGGCTGGATCGCATTGCACGACGTCGCCTTAGGGACAGTGGTCGCGCAGGCCAAACGCCGCGGCAATCCTCTCCCATTCGGCGGCCAGTTTGGAGCCGAGCGGCTCTTTCAAAACTGGCCGTTTCGAAAAATTGCAAGCGGCAACATCGGAGCCGTCCAGTTCCCGACTAACAAACGCGACATTCGACGCGTCGTTAAAACCTTGATGAAGCTCCCTTTCGAAATCGCCAGCCAGGGTCATCGTCGATTCCGGCAGGAGATCATGGCTGCGTCGCGCAATGTGTCCACCAGCCACTTGGCTGAGAACCCCATCAATTATCGTAGAATTATGAGCTGATGCGCATCGGCATCAGGACGTAAAGAAACGGCGTCTGGATTTTGAGAACGCCGGGGCTCATCTCATCGATGAGATCGAGGAAGATTTCGTCTTCGCCCAGTGCGCGCAGCGGCGCCATGAGGAACTCGGGATTAAACGCGATGGAGAACTCGCGGCCTTTGTATTGCACCGGGAGCGTTTCCTTGGCTTCGCCCACTTCTGGGGTATTCGCTGTGATGTCGATGTTGTTCTTGCTGAAGTTCAGCTTAATCGAATTCGATTTGTCGCTCGC
>QHBL01000361.1 GCA_003244125.1 Chthoniobacterales bacterium | reverse complement strand
AGCATGATCTCGGCATCGACCAGGTTTTTCGCGCACCCGAGGCTTATCATGCCGACGCTGGTGGGCGTCATCCTGAGCGCAGTCGAGGCATCCCGTTGCGCAACCTTTGTGTTAACTTCCACGGAATGCTTTGACTTCGCTGCGCTGCGTCCAGGATGACAGAGTAAGCTCTACTCGTCGATCGTCAGATCCGCATCATTGGCGGAGACGATTTTGCCGTTCTTGCGAATCTGCACCGCCTCCCGGTCCAGCACGTGGACGTTGAAGCGCCGGCCGCGAAATTCGACCGCGCCATCGCTCGGCGAAAGCCAGCGTTCAAACGCAGGTGTGACGGTATCGTCATCCACCGTGACGTGCACGTAGGTCCGCTTCAGCGGCCGAATATCAATCCGATTAACTCCGCCGCTCGCCCCGCTGTTGCTCACCACCGCCGCGGCCAAATCTTCTTCCCGCACCGGTTGCGCCCGGCGCACCGTCGGCTCCGCTGGCGCCGTTGAAGAAGGAGTTTCCACCGCGATTGCCCGAGCCACTGTCGCCGTCGGAGTGCTCATCGACACCGGCGGGGTGCTCCCCGGAGCCGCCACCACGCGCGCCGGCGCCTGCGTCGGCTCCGGCGCAGCGCGCTCGATTGCCGCGAGCGTTGCACCCGGCGTAGCCGTCGCCGCCGCCTCACTTTGCCTGGGCGTAATACGCTGCACGTTCAGCACCAGCTTGACCACCCAGACCCCGCCCAGCAACACGATGATACCGATGATGAGCGGCAGCAGCGAAGTCCGTTCCGGCTCCGCCCGCACAGCTGCGGGACGCGCCGGCCGGGACGCAGGATTATCCTGGAGATAGGAATAGCCATCGACGGTGATGTGCTCCGACGTTTCGAAAGCATCGAGGTAAGGCGAGACATCGATGTCCAGGAACTTGCCGTAGATTTGCAGGAAACCTTTGGCGTAAGCGAGGCTCGGGAAATTCGAGAAATCGTCCGCCTCGATTTCCGCCAGCCGCGATTGCCGGATTTTCGTCAGCCGCGCGGCTTCATCGAGCGAGAGCCGGCGTGCTTCGCGTGCCGCCTGAAATTTTTTACCGAGTCCTTCGATCGACATGGCGGGCTCGCGCGTTAAACCGCCGCATCGAGGTCGACCAGGATTTCGCGCGGCTTCGCGCCTTCGCCCGGTCCCAGAATACCGCGTTGCTCCAGAATATCAACGATGCGCGCCGCGCGGGTGTAGCCCAGCCGCAGCCGCCGTTGCAGCAGCGAAGTGGACGCCTTTTTTTCCTGGCGAATGATCTCGAGACATTTCTCCACCAGCTCTTCGTCCGCGTCGCTCACGTCCTCGGCCAGTGCGGCGGCGGCCTGCAATTTCTCCTCCATGCTACTGTCGAATGCCGGCGTGCTTTGCGCAGAAACGAAGTCCACAACTTGTCGCATCTCCTCGTCCGTCACGAGCACGCCTTGTGCCCGGATAAGGCGTGACGTGCTCGGAGGCAGGTAGAGCATGTCGCCCTGGCCGAGCAGTCGGTCGGCCCCGTTTTCATCGAGGATGACACGGCTGTCGATCTTGCTCGCCACCTGGAACGCGATGCGGCTCGGGATGTTCGCCTTGATCACTCCGGTCACAACATCAGCCCGCGGCGTCTGCGTCGCCACGATGAGGTGAATGCCCGCCGCCCGCGCCATTTGCGTGATGCGCGCGATGGCGTTCTCCACATCGGCCGGCGCCGTCTGCATCAGGTCGGCAAGCTCATCGATTATCATGACGACATACGGCATGTGGTCGGGAATCGTGAGCTCATCCTCGCGCGGGACTTTGATGCCATCGCTCGCTGGCTCCGCCAGGGCGTCGCCATTCTCCGACTCCAGCTCCGCTTGCGTTTTCTTCCTCGGACGCGCGTTGAAGCTCGTGATATTGCGCACTCCCACCTGCGCAAAAACGCGATACCGCCGCTCCATTTCCTCAATCAGCCAGCGCAACGCGAGCAACACTTTTTTGGGATCCGTCACCACTGGAAAGGCGAGATGGGGCAGGCGCTCATAAACCTGCATCTCCACCACCTTGGGATCGATCATGACAAAGCGCAGCTCTTCCGGCGTGAAGCGAAAAAGCATGCTCGCGATCATGGCATTGATGCACACGCTCTTGCCGCTGCCGGTCGTACCGGCGACGAGAAGGTGCGGCATCTGCGCCAGGTCGGCGATGATCACCTGCCCGTAAACATCCTTCCCGAGCGCCAACGGTAACTTGCAACGCGCCTTCGCTTCCTCCCACTCCGCGGATTGCATCAGCTCGCGCAAAGTGACCTTGATCTTGCGCGTATTCGCGATCTCGATGCCGACCGTGTCCTTGCCGGGAATCGGAGCGAGAATATTGATGCGCTCAGCCCGCGTCGACCGCGCCAGATCGCGTTCGAGCGAGACGATCTTGTCCACGCGCACACCTTTCGCCGGATATACTTCGTAGCGCGTAATCGTCGGCCCTTTAGTAATGTCGCCGGCCGCCACTGCAATGCCAAAATGCGCCAGCGTTTCGATCAACGTCTGCTGCACGCGTTCCAGCTCCGATGGATCTGCCCCGCCGCGCCCTTCCGGATCGTGAGCGTCGAGCAAATCGAGATTCGGCAAACTGTATTGCGAGGCGTCGAATGCTCTGTCATCCCGAGCGGAGCCCAGGGATCCCGCAGTGGTCCTGGCCGTAGTTAACTCAGCTAACGACGGTTTGCGTCGCGATCGCATCCCCTCCTCTGGCAGCGCTGTAGTGTCCACAACCTTCGGCCGCGGCCGCCCCGCCAGTTCCTCCGCCGGTACCGTCGCGGATTCAGCCGCGCCTTTCTTCTTCAGCTGCTTTTCAATTGAACGGCGTTGCTTCGCCAGCTCACGCTCACTGATCGCGATCTGGCCTTTGATATCCGTGCGCTGCATCTCCCTGCGCACCCGCCATTCACGAAGCCAACCCGCGCTGCGCCGTGAAAGCGCGACGGTCTCGCGCACCAGATGAATCGGGCGCAAACCCGTCATAAGAATGAGTGAACTCAGGTAAACAGCCACGAGCAGAATCATGGAGCCGACGTCGCCCATCGTGGTGAGCAAAAACTTTTTGCCGAAGAAATAACCGAGCGATCCGCCCGGACCCATGATGTTGAAGGCGGCGTGCCAGCCTTGCAGATGGCTCTTCTGCAATTGCAGCAAACACGCGCCGGAGACGACGAAGAGCACGATCCAGGGAAGTCGCGCACTCACCCGCAAGCGCGCGTAGAAGAGCTTCGCAATTCCAAAGCCGAGTAGCGCTGCGGCCAGGAAGTAAGACGCCGCCCCGATGAGTAGATAGAAGACGCTGGCGAAAATCGCGCCCAGCGGCCCTATAAAATTTTGCGCAGGGCGATTTGGCGGCGAGAGATAACTCCACGGCACCCACGAAGGCAGGTCGCGCGGGCTATAGGAGATGAGTGCCAGAAACAGCAGCGTGCCGATTCCTAAAAGGAGAAGCGCGAACACTTCATTCCACGCGCTGTTCTTAGCTGGGCGAGCCACGTTATCGACACTACACTGAGTGTCGCCACGCTCAATCTATTAGCCGGTGGAGCTCAGTTCGGCGCACCAATCGCCTGGCCGGCGACTCCGCCCGTCGCGAAATGATAGAAGCTGAGCTTGGCCCGCACCGCGCGTGTGCGAGGATCGTCCGAGCCAAGCTTTCGTGCCAAGACTTCGCAGGCATTGCGGAGAAGCGGCTCTGCTTCTGCCTTACGTCCCTCGTCAGCCAGGCATTCCCCCAGGGCGCTCTCGGCCAAGGCCACCCAGAAATGGTCCTTCGGCAGCGAATCGGTCCGCAGCTTGAGCGCCTGGCGTAGGATGCTTTCTGCTTCAGCCGCTTTGCCCGTCTTATTCAGGATCAGACCCTGGGTAATTAGCGTAGTAGGATATTGATCATAATGTGGGCCGAAACTTTCGTTATAAATTTTCAAAGCCTCATCGTTCTTGATCTGAGCCTCGCTCAAGCGGTTCTGCTGATACAGCGAGATCGCTTGATTGCGCAGATTATCTCCTAACCAAAGATGAACGGGACCAAGGTAACGACGAAAGATATTTTCCGCCTGAGATAGCGCCGCATCGGCCTCATTGAAGGAGCGTTGGTCGGTTAAAAAGCCGCCGAGGACAGTAAGGGAAAAGCCGAAACCGGGAGTGTCGGTGTGGCCAGCCCGTTGCGCGGCTGCGATCGCCTCGCGCGCGGTTTGCAGCGCCTCGTCGAACTTCCCTTCATCCGCGAGCGTGGAGGCCAACGTGCTGCGATGGATTTCGGCGATGAAACGGGATTCGACGGGCAATTGCGGGCTGATTGCGAGCATCTCGCGGAAGAGCAGCTCCGCCTCGTGCGAATCACCCTGGGTGCGGCGAAGGTAAGCAAAGCTGTTTAACGCATCTGCCAGATCGATCGGCCTGACCTTTCCCTTTTGGAATCCTTCCCGCAGGCGCGGCAGGATTTGCCGGTAGAGTCGCTCGGAAGCGAGGAGATCTCCTTTCCCAAAGAGCAGGGCAGCGCGAGAG
>QHBL01000326.1 GCA_003244125.1 Chthoniobacterales bacterium | reverse complement strand
CAGGCGGCGCCGCCTCATCGCTCAAATCCAACGCCGTCGCCAGAAGACAAGCAGGGCAAAAACCGCTCGGCATTTCCAGCTCGAGCGTGCAGCCGCATTCATCGCAGGTGTTACTCGCGAGCGGGGTTTGCATGCTCACGCTCGCTGCTGCAAAGCGCGGGCAAAGACGCTGCGGAGTTGGCGCAATTCATCATCCACCTCGTGCGGCGCGCCCACTGTTTGCATAATTTCGCGCCGCAGGTTAGCGACAAATTGCCGGCGCGTGCGGCTGATGAGCGATTTCACCGCGCCAATCCCGAGGCCGAGCTGCGCTGCCGCGTTTTCGTAGGAAATCTCGGGCTGCCCACTGCCGAGGAATGGCGCGACTGTATCGAACACGGTCGCCTTACCTTCGGCTCGCAACTGCGTCCGAAGCTGATCGATGGCGCGCTCCAGAAGCAAGCTCGCCCAGCGCGCATCGAGCATTTGCTCGGGCGAAGGTTCACCGGTCATCGCCTGCTCATGCAGCTCTTCCGCGTTGAGCGCGTCCACGGAAATAAAGCGAACATTCCCGCCACGCTTAAGGCTCGAGCGGCGTGCGTGCTCGTCGGCGAGGCAAAGCTTGAGTGCGCCCAAGAGGAAACTTCGGAAGCGCCCGCGTTCCCGGGAGGCGCGATTGAGCATCTGGTTTTGGAGAATGTGTTGAAAAAACGATTGCGTTAGATCCTGCGCGTCGCTCGGATCATATCCGCGCCGCCGCAGGTAGGCATAGATGGCAGGCCAGTAGTTCCGGCACAATTGTTCCAGCGCCTTTTGCGCGGCCGGACTGGCCGAGAGCGCGCCAGCTCGCAGGACTAAGGTCCAGTGCGTTGAAGCAAAGAGCTCATTGCGCCCGAGACTGGCCGCCGCTGGCATGCGCGCTTTTTATCAAAACGCAGAAGAATTAACAAGCTGGATAGCGGAGCTGCGCCAGGGTCGGACCTGGCCCGACTCTTACGAAATTCAGAGAAGGCTGTGACCGCGGTCGAGAACTCGTTAGCTCTGATGAGTAGCAGCGGCAGGCATTTCAGTATCCTTACGCCGGGCTTGTCGGTACTATTTTTCAGGAACGCAGGAAAGTTACTTACCAACCCGTCATCGCGCGAAGGAAGAGGATGAGCACTCCGATGGCCACCAAGCCGAGCGGCGCGCGCGCAAGGAACTTCGTGGTCCCATCAAGGCTTTGTCCGCGTTTCGATTGCATAAAAGCCAGCAACCCGAGCACCAGCCCAAAACCGTAGCAGACGAGCGCCACCGTCATGGCTGATCGCGGAGGCCAGCCCGCGACAGAAGCTGGTAACGCTCCCGCCACCAGCCCGAGGGCAAGAAAGAGAAGCGAGGCTAGGCCGATCTTCCGCAGATGATTCACGCTGCGGCCTGCTTAGTCGAATTGCGTGCGCGGTGCAAACCTGATCGCGTGTAATCCAGCGAGCGGGCAGTTGTAGTGGCGAAGTTAATCCGAGAGCGCCTTAGCTGTTGTTCGATATGATTGCTTCTTCCTTGCCGTCGTCCGCTGCCGCCTGCGCTCGTTGCACCATAACGACAGCGGCGATAAGGACGAGAGAGGCGATGATCTGGTGCGGGTAGAGCCTGGCGTGAAAGAAGCCCCACGTGATACAAACCGCGGCGAGGGTTTGTAGCATCTCGAAGTAGCCGGCAGTGGAGGCGCGAGTCAGGCGCAGGCCTTCGAAGTAGATGAGCAATGGGATGCCGCCGGAAATCGAGGCGAGCAGGATGAGCGCGACAATAGCGGTGCCGCGATTTGCTTGCGCAGCGGCCGGCCAGAGCGCCGCGAGGTTCAGTTTGCCATAGAACAGAAGGATCGTTGTCATGCAGACGAGGCCGATGAAGATGCGCAAACTGGCAGCGAGTTTGAGTGACATGCCGATCATGACGCCGCGGCCGGCGACGGTGGAGAGTCCCCAGAAGAGTGCGCAAACGAGGGCGTCGGCCGTGCCAAGATTTAAGCCTGCCTGCGCGAAGGAGACGCCGATCAGCTCGGGATGTTCTACGGAAAGGAAGATGCCGGCGACGACGGCGATGCCTGCGTAAAGAAAAAAGCGTGGCGTCAGGCGGTCGTGGAAAAGGAGGAAGGCGCCGAGGGTCGAGATCACCGGCTGAACACTAAGGATGACGTTAACGACGGTGGGATTGCCCTCCTTCAACGCGAGGGTGAAAAAGATCGTGCCGACGGCTGAGCCCGCGAACCCGGAAAAGAGCAGGTAACCCCAGGTGCGGGTGTCGATCATCCGCAGCTCGGCCAGGCGCGGGAGCAGGATGGGCAGGAACATTAACAAGATGAGGACGTGTTCCCACCAGACAATTACGGACGCGTCAAAGAGGTTGTTGAGGGGAATGCGCCAGGCGCTTTCGGTGCCCCAAAGCGCGGCGCCGAGGCCGACGAGCCATGGGCCGTAGGTTGCATGTCGCTGGAGGATTTGTTTCAGAAGTAAGAAAGAAGAAGGAAGAATTAAGAAGGTAAGATCATTGCTGTTTCGAGCGCCTGAGAATGGTGACGAAGATCGCCATGAGCTCGTTGCATTCACCCCGGAGCCATTGAAGCTTTTTCGGAAGAGGCGATTCTCGCTTCGAGGAGCAGTTCCAACCAGTATGCGGTCTCTTCGAGCTCCCGCAGCGAGTCGCCGCATTTCGAAATGAACTCCGCTTTACTGCGCGCCCGGTGGGCCTCGCGGTGATTTGCTCCGATCGACGTTCCTGATCGTACCAGCTGTTTACCCAGCACCTGTGCTTCTGTCGTTTTCGGGAGAGCAGAAAACATCCGCACAATCCGGAGCGCGAAGTCCTTTGTTCGCTCGCGCAGATCTATTTCATCCTTCTGCATCCTTCCTTCTTAATTCGGGACCCTGCTTTTCTTAATTTTTACTTGATGCCGCAAGGTCCGTAAATTCGCGAACGTAATTCCATGCCGCCTCTTTCTATTCTCGATCTTGCTCTTGTGCCGGAAGGCGGGACCGCGGCGGATGCGTTGCGCAATACGCTCGGCCTGGCGCAACATGCGGAGAAGTGGGGTTATCGCCGTTTCTGGCTGGCGGAGCATCACAACATGGTCGGCATCGCCAGCGCCGCGACCGCAGTTGTCA
>QHBL01000100.1 GCA_003244125.1 Chthoniobacterales bacterium | reverse complement strand
AAGCCGAGCTTCTTCGCGCGACGGAGCAGGAAGACAGACGTCTCGTCTGTCACGGCAGACAGGCGTCCCGCCTGTCGATCACCGCTCGGCGCTTCGTTATCTACAGCAGGCGAGGCGCCCGCTTGCCCTGACAGCCGGGGACGGCTGTCTTCCAGCGCACGCGCTTCGCGCACGATCTGCTCCACGTTCCGCAGGAACCATGGGTCAATCCTCGTTAGCTCATGAACTTCCTCCACCGTCATCCCACTCGCCACCGCTTGCGCGATGAAGAAAATCCGTTCCGCATTTGGCACCGCCAGCTTTAACCGCAGCGTTTGCTCATCCACCGGCTTCTCGTTGCCGTCTCCGATTAACCCAAACCGCTTGATCTCCAGACTCCGCAGCGCCTTTTGTAAAGCCTCCTTGAACGTGCGTCCGATCGCCATCGCTTCGCCCACGCTTTTCATCTGCGTGGTCAACGTCGCGTCGGCCTGCGGGAATTTCTCGAAAGTGAACCGCGGCACTTTGACCACGCAATAATCGATCGTTGGCTCAAAGCTCGCCGGGGTCTCACGCGTAATATCGTTCCGGATTTCATCGAGCGTATAACCCACCGCGAGCTTGGCCGCGATTTTTGCAATCGGGAAGCCGGTCGCTTTCGACGCCAGCGCGCTCGAACGCGAGACGCGCGGATTCATTTCGATCACGACCATGCGTCCGTTCTCTGGATTGACCGCGAACTGGATGTTCGATCCGCCCGTTTCCACCCCGATCTCGCGAATGATCGCGAAGGCGGCGTCGCGCATCATCTGGTACTCCTTATCCGTCAACGTCTGCACCGGCGCGACCGTGATCGAGTCGCCCGTATGCACGCCCATCGGATCGAAATTCTCGATCGAGCAAATGACCACACAGTTGTCCGCGCGGTCGCGCATCACTTCCATTTCAAACTCCTTCCAACCGACGAGCGATTCTTCGATCAGCACTTCGCCCACCGGCGACATCGCCAGTCCGCGCCCGGCGATTTCTCCGAGCTCATCGTAATTGTAGGCGATGCCTCCCCCGCTCCCGCCAAGTGTGAACGCCGGCCGGATGATGAGCGGAAAGGTGCCGATGCTATTCGCGATTTTGTCCGCGTCTTCTATCGATTTGGCGATACCGGAACGCGGAACATCAAGCCCGATGCGCAGCATCGCTTCCTTGAAAAGCTGGCGGTCTTCGCCTTTGGCAATGGCCTGCGCGTTCGCGCCGATCAACTTCACATTGTGCCGGGCCAGCGCGCCGTTGCGATTCAACTCCATCGCCGCATTCAGCGCAGTCTGCCCGCCCATCGTCGGCAAAATCGCGTCCGGTTTTTCCCGTTCCATGATCGCCTCGATCACCTCGGCCGTGATCGGCTCGATGTAAGTGCGATCGGCAAACTCCGGATCGGTCATGATCGTGGCCGGGTTGGAGTTCACCAGTACGACGGTGTAACCCTCCTCGCGCAGCGCCTTGCAAGCCTGCACGCCGGAATAATCAAATTCGCAGCCTTGCCCGATCACGATGGGACCGGAGCCGATGAGCAAAATTTTCTTGAGGTCGTTATTCCGCGGCATCTGCGCGGCGGGATTGTAAAGAAAATCGCGCGAACTTCACCGGAAAACAGCCGGGGACGCCTGTCTTACGCCACCGCCATCCGCTGCCGGTCGAGCCAAACCTTGCAGATCCCCTTGATCCGTTGCAGCACATAGTACGTTGTCTGACTCCGCACCCGCACCAGCTCGGCTCCCACGATCCGCGTCACAAAATCCGCGGGCACATCCAGAATTTCCTGCGGCGTCGCGCCCTCCAGTCCTTTGCAAAGAATCGACGTCATCGCGCGCGTAAGCGTTTGCACTTCGGGCCCGAGCGTCATCCGGATGTGCGCTTTCCCATTTTCATCCACGTGCAAATACACGCCTACCGTGTCGGCGCACTCCTCATCCCTGCGCACATCCTCAAGGTCAAACTTCTCGCCGCCGCGCGGTTCCTGTTTCTTCGCGCTATCGGCGTAGGAGACGAGCGTCTCACGCCGTTCGTCCTCCGGCAGATGCTCGAAAAGACTGATGATGTTGTTCAGCTTCGGCGGATACATTCCCAGTTTGAACGTTACACTAACTGTCGCGCCCCTTCTCTGTTTTCAGTTGGTAATCCAGCCGGCGCGAAAGCAGCCAGCGCACGCCGAACATGTCCACGGTGGCGCGAATGGCGCGATTACCCAGACCGTACTTGCTTTGGCCAAAACGCCGCGGCCGATGATTCACCGGAACCTCGACCAGCTTGTAGCCCGCGCCGCGAATCAGCGCCGGGATGAAACGGTGCATGCCTTTGAACGGGACGAGCGCGGTGATGCATTCGTGCCGCATCGCTTTAAGGGTGCAGCCGGTGTCGCGCACATAATCGCGCGTGAAACGGCTCCGCACCGAATTGGCGATGCGGCTGGTCATCCGTTTCACCAGCGTGTCTTTGCGTTGCGCGCGATAGCCGCAAACGAGGTCTGCCCCGCGATCGATTTCGGTGAGCAATCGCGGAATGTCGGCCGGATCATTTTGCAGATCGCCATCGATCAACACTGCGACCTCGCCGCGCGCCGCATGCAAGCCCGCATACATAGCCGCGCTTTGACCGGCGTTTTTTTCAAAACACAATACCCGAACGCGCGTATCGGGTTCGACGCACGCCACAGTTGCATCACGCGATCCGTCATCGACAAAGATAATCTCGTAATCGAAGGAACTGAGCGCGTCGATTAGCTCACGCTGAAGGATGCTGACATTCTCTTCTTCGTTGAAAACGGGCACGATGATCGAAACGCGGAGGGCTCCCTCGACTCCGGTTGGGGCGAAGGCTGGATCAAGGTTCATAACGGCAGCGTGCGATAACTCCGGCAGAGGAAAACATCCCACGCTCGCATAACCCGGCCGAAGCGCCGCACTTCCATGCTTGCGACGCGATCAGCCGAAGCGAAGGCCGCGCGGATGTTATGCGGCGGATTTTTGTGGCCAGCTTCCTGCATATAGAGCGCGCTGCGACCGGTGAACAAATTGACGCCGCTCTCCTCCGTGTAGATTTGTTGCTCGGGATTCGGTGCCGCATCGGCCTTGCGCGCGACGAATTCATCGTAACGCGGCCAGAAGGAGAACTGGTTCTCAATCGCCTGCGACTCGACCAGATAACACGGCGGATGTCCCGGTGCTGCAATGCGTTTGTCGCGCAGATAAAAGGCTATCTCGGACGCGCGGTCGCGCCCGTCCGTGATGAGAAACAGTTTCTCACCAGCCTGTGTCTCGAGCTCGTTGCGCAATGATTCCAGCGCGGTCGTCGCACTCTTCCAGCCGCGCATGCCATCGGCGGGATCGCGCCGGCTGATCCGGATGCCGGCGCTGCGCAGAATGTCGGAGTCGAGAGCCAGCGCGCTCATGAGGAGCCCGATAGCGAGTGCCCCGGCGGCAAAGCCACGCCATGCGCGCGATGTTTGTAGGCGCTCCCGCCAGAAGGCGACGGCGAGAAGACCGAAGCTGGGAAAGGCGAGCGCGTCCCAATTTGGGGCGGCGGCTTTGTTGACCGAGAGCACCGCATAAAAGACAAACACCGGCAGGCCGAACCACATCAGGAATAATCGGCGCGGCTGTTGCCAGGAACGTTTCCACAACGCGATCACCGCAATCGCAATGGCGAGAAGAATCAGCGGCGAATACGCAAGAAGATGCTGCGCCAGGAACGAGAGGAATTCCACGGGATGAATCCCGACATTTCCCTCGACGCCGCCGCGCGATTTCAAATGCGCGAGCGTGACCCAGGCGTGTTGCTG
>QHBL01000359.1 GCA_003244125.1 Chthoniobacterales bacterium | reverse complement strand
GGGGAGATTGACCTAAAGTTCGCGCCACGGGATCACGGCGGCGTGCTTGGTTAACCGTGTTTGCGGTTAAATCGCGCCACTTCCCGTGCTGTCTCACGGTCGGTTGCGCGTTTCTTTAAATCAGCGCGTTTGTCGCGGGCGACTTTTCCCTGGGCGACACCGAGCTCGGCTTTGAGCCGGCCATTTTTCCAATGCAGATTCAACAGCACCAGTGCGCGGCCGCTGACCTGCGTTTCGCCGTAAAGCTTGTCTATCTCGGCGCGATGGAGCAGAAGTTTGCGCACGCGTTTAGCGGCGGGCACTTCATGGCTGGCGCGCTCATAAGGTTGAATGTCGGCATTGTAGAGAAACGCTTCGCCTTTCTCGATGCGGGCAAAGGCGTCGTTGATGTTGGCTTTGCCAGCACGGATGGATTTGACTTCGCTGCCCTTGAGCTCAAGGCCGGCCTCGTAACGCTCGAGGATGTGAAAATCGCGCAGCGCTTTGCGATTAAGGATCGTCTCGGTGGCCATGACCGAGCCCAGGGTGGAACGCGACTACTTCGCGCCGTCCACGTCGGCCTTGACCTCTTCGAACGCGAGCTTGCCGGCGATAATTTCTTTCAGCGCAATATCGGTAAGCGACGCGCGCACGCCGGCGTCCACCATCGGTCGATGACCGAGGCTCAGCTGGCGGACACGCTTGGAGATAACATTGATGAGCAATTGCGGATTGGGAATGACTTGGGAAGCTTCCTGCAGGAGTTGGGTCGTCATAATTCGCAATGAATGCGCGGCGCGCGCAGGCCCGGCCGGAAAAGGGACAATCGCTGGCGAGAGGGGCGCAAGGGGAACAGAAGAAAGACGCGAGCCGAACATCGGGATAAGGCCAAAGGAATCGGGAACTTGCGGAGCAGCAGGGCTCTTGTCAAATTTGTTTTTGGACGGCGCTTTTGTCATTGAGGTAGAGCGGAGCGCAGCCGAGGGATGTGTGGCGGTCATCGTCAGGTTCGCCATGGGATCCCTCGATTTCGCTCGGGATGACAGCGATTGCGTCTTGTCACAGTAGCGGAATGGGCGAAGATGAGCGCGGCTGATTCAGACGGGCTGTAGCGTAGCTTGGTAGCGCGCCTGCCTCGGGTGCAGGAGGTCGTGGGTTCAAATCCCACCAGCCCGAGTTTGCGCGTGAGGTGGATCGAATGCTTCTCTGCGGGGTGATCGAGTGTGTTGTGATCAGTGATCGGTGAACAGACACAGGACACGCGCGCGATCTACCGTTCACTGATCACATTTTCAGAACCACGGCGGGCATGAACGAAACGATCCTGACCAGCATCGCGTTCACAGGATTTACTGTGGCGTTTCTGCACGCCGCAATCCCGACGCACTGGCTGCCGTTCGTGGCGGCGGGCCGGGCGCAAGGCTGGAGTCATGGCAAAACACTGGCGGTGACGGCTCTGGCGGGAACGGGTCACGTGCTGACGACGGCGCTGCTCGGATTGCTGCTGACAATTTTCGGCGTGGTGGTGAGCGCCCGGGTCGGTGCCTGGTTTCCGCGGATCGCGGGCGGATTGCTTATTGTGCTCGGTTTGTTTTTCTTCTGGCGTCAGCTTTCCGGTAAAACTCACAGCCACACGCATGCCTTCGGGAGCCACGAACATCATCACCACGATCACACGCTGAAAGATGCGGTGACGCATTTGCGCGGGCCGGAGATTTCACAAACGCGTACCTCGGACCGGATGGCGATCGCGAGTTTGTTTGCCTTGCTCACGCTGTCGCCATGCGAAGGTTTCCTGCCGATCTACGTCACCGGCATTCGTTTCGGCTGGAGCGGCTTTGCCTTGCTCACGCTCATTCTTTCGGTCGCGACAGTCGCCGGCATGATCTTCTTCACCTGGCTGACGCTGGCGGGCATTCGCAATTTGCGGCTGCGCTGGTTTGAAGAACACGAGAGCGGGGTGATGGGATCGTTGCTGCTGGCGGTGGGCGTGCTGGTGATGGTGTTCGAAAGGTAGCGCGAACGGCGGTGCGGTCTGCCGCCGAGGACTCCGAAAGCTTTCGCGAGCAGGCCGACGGCAGCTACAACGTCGATTTGCGCGCACATGCGACAAACTGTTTGCCGTCTGTGGCAAGTGGTGCTTGCGTTGCGCCTCACCGCCACGGCAGACTCGACGCGCTCATGGGTTCACTCAAAAAAAGACGCAAAGCGAAAATCTCCAAGCACAAGCGCCGCAAGCGCATGAAGGAGAATCGCCACAAGAAGCGTCTCCGTTACAAGTCGTAGAACGCCTGGGCGGGTTTGCCTCGGGTCGCGCTCGCGGGTAAAATCGAACAATGATCCCGCGCAGGTATGCAGCCTACGGCGCGCTGCTGCTTGCAATGTGGAGCGGTGGCGTAAATTCCAGCGCCGCGCCCCGCCGCGTTTTGCGACCTGCGCCCGTGCGGGAGCTTGGGAAGAAGGAACTGCTCGATGACTCGCTTCTGCGCGCTCCGGCAAAGGATCTCGCGCTGCGCGTCGAAGGCGAGCACCAGGCCGAAGCGCTGGCGCACTTTTTCGAAGGGATCAACTTCGAGGAGAACGGCGAGATGCAGAACGCGCTCGAGGCTTATCGGCAGGTGCTGAATCTCGACCCGGGGCAAATCGATCTCGCTGTGCGGGTGGCATCGCTCCTCAGCCGTGATGATGATTATCCCGAGGCGATCGACGTGCTGAAAGATGCGGTCAAATCGCGCCCGAATGCGCCCGAGCCTTATTTCGAGCTCGCCTTCATCTACGCGAAGTATTTGAAGAAGCTCGATCAGGCGGTCGAGTTCGCGAACAAAGGCATCGCGCTCGATCCCAAACGGATCGACGGCTACCAGCGGCTTTTTGAGATTTATGTCGCCGCGGGCAACGAGAAGAACGCCATCGCCGCGCTCGACCGAGCTAACTCGATCCAGACGGACGACCCGGTTTTCTGGACGAAGCTGGCGCGACTTTACTCCTCCGTCATTTTAAAACCGGATGCGACCCCGTCGGCGGAACAGCTGAGCCTGTTAAACAATGTTTTCCAGCGCGCGGCGGCGAACGGAAAAGATAACGCCGCTGTGCTGAAGGAAGTCGGCGATTACTTTGCTTCCACCCAGCAAATCCGGGAAGCGATTCCGTTTTATCTGCGCGTACTCGAGCTGCAACCCGATGACGCCGGTGTGCGCGAAAAGCTGGCCACCAGTTTTGTCCTGACTAACCAACGCTCGCGCGCGATCGAGACGCTGGAGACGATCATCAACGAGCATCCGGAGAAATATCAGCCCTACGAATTGCTGGCTCAGTTGCACGATGACGAAGCGCGTTCGCTCGCCCGGGCGAACCAGAACGACGCCGCCACGGCCGAGTTCAAGAAAGCTGCGGCCAATTACGAGCAGAGCCTGCTCATTAATCCAAATCATCCCGCCACTTCACTGCGGCTGGCGGAGTTGTTGCTCGCGCCGTTGAAGCAACCGGAGCGCGCTGTCACCATGCTTCAGGAAGCGCGGCAACGTTACCCGGAAGCGCCGGAGTTCGCTTATTATCTCGCGCTGGCATTGCGCGAAGCGAAGAAGCCCAGGGATGCGGTCGTGACCTTCGAAGAGGCGCTTAACGAGGCGCAGAATTCCACACCGGACATGTTAAAGCCGCGCTTCTTTGTCGATTACGGCGCGGCCGCGGAACAGGCCGGTCTTTACGACAAGGCAGCTGAACTATTTCACAAAGCCATCGCGCTCGACCCGGCGAACGCGGCCGAGCCTTATAATTATCTCGGTTACATGTGGGCGGAGCAGAACAGCCATCTCGATGAAGCTGAAGACGCGGTGAAGCGCGCGCTCCAGCTCGACCCGGAGAACGGCGCCTATCTCGACAGTATGGCCTGGGTGCAATTTCGGCAGGGAAAATACGATCAGGCGCTGGAGACAGTGCAGCGCGCGATCCAGAATTTGCCGCGCGAAGATGCCGTCGTCTTCGAGCATCTCGGCGA
>QHBL01000278.1 GCA_003244125.1 Chthoniobacterales bacterium | reverse complement strand
GCCGGTCGATTCCAGCACCACCTGCACGTCGAGCTGCTTCCAGGGCAACGCGCCGGGATCGCGCTCTTTGAAAATACGAATCGGCTGGCCGCGCACAAAGATGTTCTTCTCGTCGTAGGAAATTTCGCCGTCGAATTTCCCATGAACGCTGTCCCACTTGAGCAGGTGCGCCAGAGTACGCGTGTCGGTGAGATCGTTGATCGCTTTGACGCGGGTGACCTCGTCCTGTGACATGGCGCGAAGGACGTTGCGACCGATGCGCCCGAAGCCGTTGATGCCGTAGTTTGCCATAATAAGATTTTTGAACTTCGATTTCCGATTTGCGATTGTGCGCGCCGTCGGAATCAGTGAGGCGCAGAAGCTAAAATGCGTGGGCGAGTCAGGCAATTGTTAACTGTGGCGTTAGGAGCAACGATGATCTTGAGCAGGCAACCGGCTGCGGCCGCTCGCGAAGCGTCGCGCACAAAAACCGTCCTGGTGCTCGGCGACAGTTTATCCGAAGGGTTTCGTCTCAATCCCCAAGACGCGTGGCCTGCGCTCGTGGCGGACAGATTACGCGGCATCGATCCCGGTTTCCATGTCGTCAACGCCAGCGTGAGTGGCAGCACCAGCGCGGGTGGATGGCGCCGGCTGCCTTCCTATTTGAATCGGCCAGTTGATATCTTCATCGTGGAGCTCGGGGTCAATGACGCCTTTCGCGGTGTGACGGTGGATGAGATTCGCGGCAATTTGCAGGCGATCATCGACAAAGTCCGGGCGAAAAATCCAGGCGTGGCCGTCATTGTTGTCGGGATGCAATTTCCGATTGCCGGCGCTGACGACGATTACGTGGTTGCGTTCGGCAGGATGTTTAGTGACGTGGCGGAGAAAAATCGCGCGGCGCTCGTGCCGTATCTGCTTGCCGGGGTGGCTGGCGATCCGATGCTCAACCTGGAGGATCGTATTCATCCGAACGCCGCCGGGCACCGCATTCTCGCCCAAACAGTGTGGCAGGTGCTGGAGCCGATCGCGCGCGGAGTGGCGAAAGGAGTTGGGACGCGCTGAGAGGGCAAATGGCGCTCGCAGATTGTCATCGCGAGCGAGACAAACGTTGCCGCCATCGCCACACAAATAAGAGTTCTGAGGAGATACATGCGACGCATACAAGAACTGTCGTCGCTGTTCGTCGCCAAGCGTTATCCATGGCGCGACGGCTTGTCAGCCTGGGCGAATGCGTGCGGACAGCGCGGAGTCCCCTGAGAATGTCCTCGGAACCGGAGGCTGGACTCATGAGGTTCCTCGCAATCAGGGGCGCACGGATTACAAGTTTTCTATTGCCAAAATCGAGGGAGAAAGATATTCTCATTATTAAAGCTATGGAAATTATCAGTGCACGGCTCCTTTTCGCGTCAGCTCTACTCGTGGCTGCCGCTACTTCTGTCCCAGCTGCGGATTTGGTCCTGAAGAAAACGCCCGCCTTGACGGTCGAGCAGGCCTCCCTTTATCCGCAAAATCTGGCCCGAATCGATCTCGGCGCTCAAATCAACGTCACGCCGCAGGGCGATGTTGCCCAAAGTGCGGCGCTGTTGTCGGGAGACGCAACCGCCTCCTGGAACGTCGCGCCCGGCACACACACGGTGCTGATCAGTCTCGGTAAAATCGAGCAGCTCGACTCGATAAACTTCCTCAACACGGATGCGAAAGGCAGCGTCGTTATCGCGACGGCGAATGCGAATCTCGGCCCCGAGAAGTCGCAATGGCGCGAGGCCGGCAAGCAGGAGCTGCGCAACGGCATCTTCCGCGCGAAAATTGGTCCGGCCGAGGCGAAATATGTGAGGCTGACGTTGAATGTGACGCAGCCTGGCCGTATCGCCAGCCTGGGAGTTTATGGTGGAGCCGGTGTGGCTGACTTCACCATGCCGCGGCAGCGTATCGCCGGCGAAATCGCGCAGGTGAATTACAATCTCACCGACGTGCACACGAAAGCGCGCACTCTCTACGTCAGCTCGGGCAACGAAGCGCTGGCCAACCAGATGATCGATGAGCAGCCCGCGACAACTTACGCGTTCGCTGCCAATGACACTGCGCCGGCGGCTATCGTCGATCTCGGCCGCGAGATGACTCTGCGCCGCATCGCGGTTCTTTCCACGCCTGGCGCGGGCACCGCTCATTTCTACGTGCTCAATGCGCTTCCTGCGAACGCGCCAGGCGCCAGCGCTCCGGAAACGCTCCGTCTCGATGAGGGCGCCATTGCGGGTCTGGAATCGGTGGGGAGCGCGAATGATGACGGAAGTGGCCGCGCCGCTGTCGATTTCCCGGAGACGAGCGCTCGCTACGTCCTGGTGAAATGGTCGCCCGCTAACCCCAATTTCTCCGTCGCGGAGATCGCGACGTTTGGCCGCGCGCCCACGAACATGCTCTTTGCGGCGAATAGCGCGGTCGATCGCTCCGGCAAGAATGTTGCTGACGCTAAAGACGGGAAGGACGCGAAGGATTTCAAGGACATCCCGGCCGAAGGTCCGGAAGCGCCCGCGGAAGCTCCCCCGCCAGCGTTGCCGCCGCAGCCTCCGTTTGTTTTCATCCCGCAAGTCGCTCCCACGAGCCCGTAGTCAATTCGTTCTCCTCCGGTTCCCCGTCGTTCGCGCAAGCGGGCGACGGGTTCCGTTTTTTAGAGGGCGTCGCGCAGGAGCGAGAAGAGCGCGGTGTTATCGAGAGTGCCGTGCAAGCGCTCGACGCGAAGGCCGCCGGCGGCAGCGACGGGGTCTTCGATGGTGTTGAGCCCGGCGGGCGCTTGCACCGCGGCGGGCTCCGGCGGAGCGGTCGATTCCGGCGCGGTTGTTTCGGCGGCAGCGCGTGGCCCATTTTGACCTGTCGCCCAGGTGATCCACGGTTGACCGGCGGAGTTGAGGCCGAGAATGGCAACGCCGTTGTCGTAGCGAAACGGATACCCGTTCACATTCATCCCGCCGATCGCCACGTCGCCGGCCACGACGACGGCGGAGCTGCTCCCGGCGTACTCGCGCGCAATTCTCACCGCGCGATCCAGCTCTGCCGTCTCGCGTAATGTGCGCTCGCCGAGATTTTGCCACGCCGCCGAAGCCATGAGATGCGCATCGACCACGAGCAGATATCCGTGGCGGTTCAGCTCCAGAACCTCGAT
>QHBL01000286.1 GCA_003244125.1 Chthoniobacterales bacterium | reverse complement strand
CTGCGCCAGTACACGGATGCAGAGGAGATCTAATTCAGAGATGCACCGTGGTTCCGGTGAAGCGGACATCAGTGCCACCCTGCTTCAGATCGAGAGGAACTGTGTCGCGCACGACCGAGGAGTTCTGATTGTAAATGGTGAGGGCGGGCTGGCCGACGCCAAGCGCGCGAGTGACGAGAGAGAGCGCGATGAGCGCAGCGGTTCTTTTCGTGACTGCCGTGCTAAACACTCGAGCGCGCCAAATCGAAGGGTCAAAGTTCGCGGCGCGCGCTGCGGATGGACGCTTCTTGTGGGAGCGCACGCTTCCAGCGTGCTTCATTCGGCATCCTTGCCGAATGTCTTCTTCGAGTCGAGCAGCGGGGGCAAAGACGGTCTTCGACATGATGCCGAAGGCAGCCGGCTGGAAGCCGGCGCTCCCATCACTGGACGCTTGACTTGATGCCCGTCGCGAAGATCGTTTGGAAGTTCGGGGTCTGCTTTTCTCGCGAAACCACGCGCACGTCGATGTTGCGGAATCCGGCGCGCTCGAGCAGCTCGTGCAATTGCACTTCACTGAACCCGAGCCAGTGATCCGCATAAAGCTCGCGTGCCTTCTCGAAGCGATGCGCCAGCAGATCGAGAATGACGACGCGGCCGTTCTTTTTCAGCATGCGATGCGCTGCCGCGATCGCGCGCTCTGGCCGGATGGCGTGATGCAAGGCCTGGCTAAAGATGGCGAGGTCGACGCTGTTCTTCTGAATCGGCGGATCCTGAATGTCACCAAGCCGGTACTCGAGGTTTTTCAGGCCGTGCTCTTTGGCCAGACGCGCCGCGAACTCGACCATTTTCGGCGAGTTGTCGATGGCGATAACTTTCCGCGCAGTCTTTGCCAGCAGCTGCGAAAGCGTCCCCTCACCCGCACCAAGGTCGGCCACCGTCAGCGCAGGCAGCAGCGTAATCAGCGTATGCGCCAGCGCTTCCCACGAACGGCCCGGCACGTAACTGCGCCCGAACTTCCCCGCCAGCTCATCGAAATACTCCCGCGCCTTGTCCTGCCGCTTGCGCAACGCCAGCTTCAGCGCCGTGCGATCGCGCGTCGCCTCCGGAATTTCCCGCGCTAATGAATGCACCAGGTCCTGGACCTGCGCGCGAATCCCGTTGCGTCCGGTCGCGACGGTCTGTGACCGCCGATCTGCACGCGCGGTTTGCAGCCCATAATAAACATTCTTCCCCGCCCGCCGGTCAGTCACCGCGCCCGCCCGTTTCAGCTGCCCCAGGTGACTCGAGATGCGCGATTGGCCCATCCCCATAATCTCCTGCAGCTCCGCCACCGACAGCTCCTCCTGCTCCAGCAGCAGCGTGATCCGCAACCGGGTCGGGTCCGCGATCAAGCGCAGAAAATTAATCGTTGACGCCATTCTACCGCTACACGATACATCTACATATCATGATGCGTCAATACGTCCATCCGGGCTCGTCACTCATTACTCATCACTCGTCACTTCCCTGATGTTACGCCGTTTCATCTTCGCTTCGGAGTCCGTCGGGGAAGGTCATCCCGACAAAGTCTGCGACACCATCTCCGACGCGGTCCTCGACGCCTGCCTCGAGCAGGACCGGACAAGCCGCGTGGCCTGTGAGACCTTCGCCAAGAGCCACACCGTCATCGTCGGCGGCGAAATTACCATCCCCAATTTGGCCGACGGCATCGCGCTCGAATCGGTCGTGCCGATCGACGAGATCGTGCGCAACGCCGTGCGCGAGATCGGCTACGTCAATGATGACGACGTTTTCCACGCCGACAAAATCGGCATCCAAAACATCATCACCCGCCAGAGCCTCGATATCGCGCAGGGCGTGGATGCGCGCGATGCGGAAGGCAAAGGCCACGCTGAGCAAGGCGCGGGCGACCAGGGATTGATGTTCGGCTTCTCTTGCGATGAGACGCCCGAGCTCATGCCGGCGCCGATCATGTTCGCGCATCGCCTCGGGCGCGAGCTGACTCGCATTCGCAAGAGCGGCAAAGCCGGCTGGCTGCGGCCGGACGCGAAGTCGCAGGTCTCGGTCATTTACGAGGGCGGCAAACCCGTCGGCATTTCCAACGTGGTCGTTTCCACCCAGCACACGCGCGACGTCAAACAATCTGAGATTCGCAGCTTTATCATTGAAGAAGTCATTCGCAAAGTTCTGCCCGCGGAGATGCTGACTAACGAGACGCAGTTTTTGATCAACCCGACAGGCAGCTTTGTCACTGGTGGCCCCGAAGGCGATACCGGTCTCACCGGGCGCAAGATTATCGTCGACAGCTATGGCGGTTGGGGTCGGCACGGCGGCGGCGCTTTTTCCGGCAAAGATCCGAGCAAAGTAGATCGGAGCGCGGCTTACATGGGCCGCTGGGTAGCTAAGAACGTAGTAGCTTCGGGCCTGGCTAAACGATGCGAAATCCAGTTCGCCTACGCCATCGGGTTTCCTGATCCGGTCTGCGTCAACATCAATACCTTCGAAACGAACACCGTTCCCGAAGAAGCAATCGAGCGAGCTGTTAACACCGTCTTCTCCTTCAAACCAGCCGACATCATCAGACAACTCAATCTACTTCGGCCGATCTACCGCAAGACAACTAACTACGGCCACTTTGGTAAAGATGATCCCGACATTACGTGGGAGAAGACCGACAAGGCAGGCGAGCTAAAGAAAGCAGCAAAATCATGAATACTACCGTTAAAGAAGCCAAAACCAGCCAGGACTACAAAGTAGCTAACATCTCGCTAGCAGACTGGGGCCGCAAGGAAATCACTATTGCGGAGAAGGAGATGCCTGGTTTGATGGCCATCCGTGAGAAGTATGCGCCCGGCAGGCCATTGCAAGGTGTGCGCGTCACCGGCTCGCTTCACATGACGATCCAGACGGCGGTCCTGATCGAGACGCTGGTCGAGCTTGGCGCGACGGTGCGCTGGGCTAGCTGCAATATTTTTTCCACCCAGGATCATGCCGCTGCGTCGATCGCTAAAGCTGGCGTGCCGGTGTTTGCCTGGAAAGAGGAAACCCTCGAGGAATACTGGTGGTGCACTTACCAGGCCATTTCACATGCGGACGGTAGAGGCCCGCAGCTGATCATTGATGATGGCGGCGACGCGACGCTCCTGATACACAAAGGCTACGAACTGGAAGAAGGCAGCGACTGGGCCAAATCTCCCTCGGCCAACAAGGAAGAGCAGGTAATCAAGGACCTGCTACTCGAGGTCCAGCGCGAGAATCCTTACCGCTGGCATGAGCTGGTGAAGGATTGGCGCGGTGTTTCCGAGGAGACGACGACTGGCGTTCACCGTCTCTACAAGATGTTCCAGGAAGGACGGCTGCTCGTTCCCGCTATTAACGTCAATGACTCAGTCACCAAGTCGAAGTTCGACAACTTGTATGGATGCCGCCACTCCTTAGTTGATGGTTTGAACCGCGCGCTCGATGTCATGATCGCGGGCAAGGTGGCGGTAGTCTGTGGCTACGGCGATGTCGGCAAGGGCTGCGCCCAATCGCTTCGGGGGCAGGGTGCGCGAGTAGTTATCACTGAAATCGATCCAATCAACGCGCTGCAAGCTGCGATGGAAGGCTATGAAGTCACCACCATCGAAGAAACCCTGGGGCGCGGCGATATCTACGCGACGACGACGGGTAACGTGGACGTGATCACGTTCGAGCATATGTCGAAGATGAAGGACCAGGCGGTTGTTGCTAACATCGGACACTTCGACAATGAGATTCAGGTAGATCGGTTGAACGAAACCAACGGGGTAAAACGAACGAACATCAAGCCGCAGGTCGATAAGTATGCCTTTCCTGATGGGAACGAGATATTTCTACTGGCCGAAGGACGGCTGGTGAACCTCGGCTGTGCTACGGGTCATCCCAGCTTCGTGATGTCGAACTCATTTTCGAACCAGGTCCTGGCGCAGCTCGATCTTTGGGAGAACAGGGACAACTACAAGGCCGGGGTTTATGTGCTTTCGAAGAAGCTCGATGAAGAAGTGGCTCGGCTCCATCTCGAGAAGATCGGGGTGAAGCTAACGACACTGACGAAGCCGCAGGCTGATTACCTCGGAGTTCCAGTAGAAGGGCCTTACAAGTCAGACCATTATCGCTACTAGGATTGCGTCGCGGCGATTTTCTGCTCGAGGTACCAGGAGAAGTAACCCGCATACTTTCCTTGTAGCTCCGGTTTCTGCCAATCTTTGCCGGTGAGCAGCTTGCGGCAGTCAGCCGCGCCGCACTTACACTCGACTGAATAGCTGTCGTCGTCAGTCGCGCACCAATCATGCGTCAGCTCCTCGCCGGCACGGATGGGGCGGAGCGCGACGAAGATAATGTTGCCGCGCAGCCCGAGGTTGGCGTCGCAGGAGTGATTGGTATAGAGCATCGAACCTTCGCGTTCTTCTGGGGTGACTGGAGTAATGAAAAGGTCGTCGCCAATCTGAATCTCAACGGGCCCGAGCTGAGCGTTAATTTCGGGAAGCTCTGAGCGAGTGACGATGTGCCCGCCTTTGGCCATCACGATCTCGTCTTTGGCAAAGTCACCGATGGCGAAGAGGCCGCGGCCGTGGATCGGGCTTTGTCGCACCTCAGTTCCAGGAGAGCGCCATGAGAGATTAGCTGCGGGCATGGTTTGGAGATTCTAGTATCGCGCAGTGGCAAGAGAGATTGAGCGCAAGTTTTTGCTGAAACAACTGCCGCCGAACCTTGGACATTTGCGAAAAGAGGTGATCGCACAAGGTTACCTCGTCGCTGGGCGCGACGGAACTCAAGTTCGCTTGCGCAAAGGAGGACGACGTTACTCGCTGACCTTGAAGCGCGGCCGCGGGTTCGAGCGAGACGAGATTGAGGTAGGATTGACGCGGGTGCAGTTCGCTCAGCTTTGGCCCGCGACAGCAGGCTTTCGGCTCTACAAAACGCGCTACAGAGTTCCATGGCGAAAACATCTCGTGGAGATCGATGTTTATTCCGGCGAAAATCGCGGGCTCGTCGTCGCGGAGGTTGAATTCCGGAACGTGCGTGATTGCAGACGGTTTCAGGCGCCGGATTGGTTCGGGCGAGAAGTGACAGGCGAATGGCGCTACAGCAATGTGCGGCTGGCGCGGGAGTAGCAGCCGTGATTTTCGAATTGCCACGCTCAGGTACGTTGAGCGAGTGAGACTTCTCTGATCAATTCGTTCTAAGAAATAGTTAGAGATTCCTCGACTTCGCTCCGCTTCGCTCGGAATGACAGGAAGAAGCGCTTCGCTCGCAACGAGAAAGGAATGCTTCGCTCCATGACAGGAAGGAGCACTTCGGTCGGAGTTACGGAACGCTTCGCTCGGAATGGAAGGAAGGCCCGCCGCTCTGAATGACAGGAACTGACGGGAACGGGCTCGGTTTCCGGAATGGCGATAAGGCGCGGCTTGGCCCGGAATGGCAAAGGACGGACGCCGCTTTCCGCGAAAGAGAGAGGGAAGCTAAAGAATGTTCCAGCGCGGCTTGTCGGTCTTGCGATCGGTTTCCCACAGGCGCCGGCCGCCGAGGAAGGCGTTGCGATTGTCACCCTGCTGCACGCCTGCGGGGAGACGATCCATCTTTTTAACGTTGCCGCCGCCGAGAATGACGACATCGGCGATGAACGCGAGCTTGAGCTGCGCGACGGCGTAACGCACCTCGTCGCGCCATGCCTCTTTCCCCAGTCGGTCGATGGCAGCTTTGCCGAGGCAGTCCTCGATTCTGCGATGATCCTGGTATGGCAAATCGCCGAGCTCGAGTGGTAAAACATTGTTTAACCAAACCAGGGCGGAGCCGAGGCCGGTGCCGAGACCGAGAAATAGGGTGCGGCCGCGGGAGTGGCTGCCGAGCGCTTGCATGGCAGCGTCATTGATCACGCGCACCGGTTTACCTAACGCGCGACGGAAGTTAAATCGCGCCCAGCCTTTTCCGAGATGTTTCGGATCGTGCAGAATCCTGCCGTCTCGCACGGGCGCGGGAAAGCCGATGGAGATTTTGTCGAAGCTGAGGTCGCGCACAGCCTCTTTGAATTGACCGACGAAATCCGCCGGCTTCATCGGATTGCCGGAGTCGAACTTCAGCCGCCGCGACGGAGAAGTCATGACTTTGACGTGCGACCCGCCAATATCGACCACGAGGATGCGATCCTTCACGCGTCAGGCGGGAATTACTCGCCAATGCCAATCGAGCGGCCGAGTCGCTTAAACAAACCGCCGCGCTCGATCTTCTCCGTCGCGCTCGCCGGCCAGCACTCGACAATTTCCAAAGCGAGGAAGCGGAATAGTGTGAGGCGCGCGAATTTCAGATCGAGCCGGAGATTGCGCGCGATCTGGGCAATGGAGCGGTTACCATCGAATTGGGAGGCGAACTGCGCTTCAGCGACGGTGAGGCGGAGATTCTGCACGCGGTCGAAGCCGTCGCGGGTGTAGGCGGGGATGCAGCTGGGGTCGCACTCGACCTGCTCGGCCATATCGGGGTATTGAACGAGGCGCAGGTTCGCCAGCGTCCAATGGTCGATGTTCTCCTCGCCTGGCATTTCGCGGACGAAATTGGGAAGGTTATCCAATTGCTCAAAAGAGAAACGAACATCTGGGGCGCACCACAATGGAGTGAAAAGCTTCTGGCCATAATGCTCCACGAGCTGGAGCGCCGGTTCGCGCAGGATGAGATCGTCGCGCATGAGCGACAGGAAAATGGGCGCGCCGGTTTCGCGCTGGACGGCACGAGCTTGCTCGAGCCGCGCCGGATCCACGTTCACGAGTGTGATGGGCTCCTCGCCGCAATACAGATCCGCGTCCTGGCTGGTGACGAGCATGAGCTTGCCCTCGCTCGCGAACAGCTCGATCGGCCCTTTCGACCAGAAACAGCGCAGCACGCCTGTGAGCTTCTCCCGCGCGATCACGTGCAGAGCGCGGCTGAGAGGGAAAAAGCTGGTGCTTCCGGCGAAGTACGGGGCGCGGCGATCAGCGCGCTGGGTGCTGTTGATGATGCCGGGAACACGGCGACCGGCGCCGCGAAAAGTCTCGGGAACGAATTCCGTTTGCGTTGAAGTGACGGCGGCAGCTTCGTCCCAAAGCGGCCCACTGTCTTGCGCATTGCCGTTCCCTTCAGGGCCGATGATGTTGTTGAACTCTGCCGTCTCACGGGATTCATCCTCACCGGCGGCATCGTCGTCGGCAGTGGCGCCGTCGAGCTTGGGCAAATGCTGCTCCACCGCTTTCAACAGCATGTCCGAAGAAAATGGTTTGTTAAGAATGGCAAGAACGTTCGGGAATTCCGATTGCGACTCGGCCAGATCAGCGCCGAACCCAGACATGTAAAGCACGGGAATCTGCGCCGTCTTTTCATCCTCGTGAAGCTGCCGGCTGACCTCATCGCCACGCAGATCAGGCAGCAGATAATCGAGCAAAATGAGATGCGGTGTTTGATCGCGCGCGGCCCGTAAACCCTCCGCACCCGTGGCCGCGACGATGACATCGTAGTTAGCTTCGGCCAGGATCTCCTGCACGAAGGTCAGCAGCATGAGGCTGTCGTCGATGACGAGAATTTTCTGCCGCTGGGAGGGCGCGAGCTTCTTGCGCCGGGCGCGCTGTTCCCGTGTCTCGTCGGTTCTGCGGACGGCTTCCATAAGGAGGAATTGCCAGTCGAGATCGATGGTGCGCGGTGGGGCGCCGGCGCCAGCGACCTCGGAGATTTTGCCGCCAGTCCAGCTCACGATTTCGTTAAATGCTTCAACACCCTGGTGACCGGGCGTGGTGGCGTGGCGCACCTGGCCGTTCTCAAAATAGACGCGCGCTTTTTCTCCGGCCGGACCGGTGAACTCGAGGGCGGAGGTGGCGCCGCTCATGCACTTGAGCTGGATAATATCAGAGAGATGCAGATCGCTCAGCGTGCCTTGGAATTTCTCGCCACTTTCTTCCTCCGGCGCTTGCAACAGCATTTGCACGAGGGTGATGAAGTCGGCATGCGGCAGCGGCTTTTCGAGAAAATGAATCGCTCCCACCCCCGCGGCTTGCTCGCGTTGTGACGCGAGATGCACGTCGCTCA
>QHBL01000393.1 GCA_003244125.1 Chthoniobacterales bacterium | reverse complement strand
AGCGACATGAAAATGATGATGATATTGCGCCGCAGCAAAACGCCCGCGAACCCGATGGTGAAGAGCGCCGCGCTGACGGTGAGATAACTGCCGAGCGTGATCATCGCAGCTCGCGTTTGCTCAGGACGATGACGCCGATCGTCGCCACGAGGATAAGAACCGCGATGACTTGAAACGGCAGGTTGTAACTGCTGAAGAGCAGCTGGCCGACATTCCTGACGTCATCAATGCGCCCGACTGGTAGCGCGGGAAACTGCTGGTGCGCCATGCGCGTGCTGCCGATGACGGCAAGCAGTTGGATTAACAGGGAAAACGCGACCAGGCCGCCACCGGCGAATGCGACCCAGTTGATCTTGCGCCGTTCTTCCGCGCGCAGATCGAGCAGCATGATGATGAAGAGGAACAGCACCATGACCGCGCCCGCATACACGAGGACCTGAATGATGCCGATGAAGAAGGCATCCAGCGACATAAAGAGTGATGAGAGGCCGAGGAAGCAAACGACAAGACTTAGCGCGCTCGCGATGGGGTTGCGGTTCACAACGACGAGCGCGCCGAAGACGAGCATGACGATGGCGAAAATCCAAAAGAGAAAAGGAGGCATTGTTTACGCCACAGATGAACACAGATGAAACAGAGATGAAGAAGTCGAAGCAAATCGATCTGTGTTCATCTGTGTAAATCTGTGGCTCCTACTTCTTCTCGTTCCACTTCAGCACGACGCCATGCATGACGCCGCCGATCTCGAGCAGCTTCTCTTTGTCGTGCACCATCTCGGCGCGGGTGAGGCCGGTGATGGCGTAATCTTTGCGCAGGAAAATGGCCTGTTCCGGACAGACTTCTTCGCACATGCCGCAGTAAATGCAGCGGATCATGTCGATGTCGAATTCGCGCGGATATTTTTCCACCTTGCGAAACTGATCGCCGGGCGCGATTTCGCCGGGCTCGATTTTGATCGCGCGTGGTGGACAGATGAATTCGCAGAGCTGGCACGCGACGCAGCGGATGCGGCCGGTTTCGTCCTTCACCAGCGCGGGCGCGCCGCGGTAGTACGAGGGCAGCGCCGCATCGAGTTTTTGCTCGGGATATTGCACGGTCACTTTGGTGCGGCCAAAGAGCATGTTTCTAAAATGCTTCAGCGTGATCGCCATTCCCGCGACGATCTGCGGCAGGAACAGGCGCTCCGACCAGGTGAGCTTGGGACGTGGAACGGCGATGGCCATGATTAGAGGCTTGGAAAGAAGGTGATGATTCCGGCGACGAGGAAGATGTTCACGAGCGCGATCTCGAAGAAGAAGACCCACCCCAGGCGCATGAGCTGATCGTAGCGGAAACGCGGCAGGGTGAAACGCACCCAGATGAAAACGAAAAGCAGCACGGCGATCTTGGCGAAGAAGACGAAGATGTTGATGAGGCCGAAAATCCAGCCGTGTGAGCCGTCTGGAATGCCTGGAAAATGCCAGCCGCCGAGGAAGAGCGTCACGATGATGGCCGAGCCCGTGATCATGGCGGCGTACTCGCCGAGGAAAAAGAGGGCGAATTTCATGGAGCCATACTCGGTATGGTAACCGCCCACCAGCTCGGTTTCGGCTTCGGGTAAATCAAACGGCAGCCGGTTTGTTTCAGCGAAGATCGCGATGGCGAAAACGGCGAAGGAAATCCACATGGGGATGGTGAGGAGCCAGCGCGCGGGATTCGTCCATTCACCGGCGAAGGGGAAAAGCATCCAGCCGTGATCGACCTGGTATTGGACGATTTCGGTGAGCCGCAGTTTGCCAACGAGCAGGAAAATGGGAATGACGGCAAGACCTAACGAGAGTTCATACGAAATCATCTGCGAGCTCGAGCGCACGCCGCCGAGGAACGGATATTTTGAATTGGACGACCAGCCGGCAATGACGATGCCGTAAACACCAAGCGAGCCTATGGCGAAGACGAAAAGCACGCCGACGTTGATGTCTGCAATGACCATCGGGACGCCGAAGAGCGTGCTGCCGAAGGGGACGACGGCGATGGTGGTGATCGCCGGCACCATGGCGAGGCAGGGCGCGAGCCAGTAGTAGAATTTGTTCACGTGCTCCGGCGTGTAGTCTTCTTTGAGCAGGAATTTCATCGCGTCGGCGAGCGGCTGAAGCAGGCCAGCTGGGCCGACGCGATTTGGACCGAGACGATCTTGAATGAGAGCGCTGACGCGTCGCTCGGCGTAAACCGCGTAGGAGACCATCGGCAGGATGACGAGAAAGACGATGCCGATGATTTTCAGCACGGAGGTGATGAGGAGGAATGACGTGGAGGTCATTTTGTCAGACGGACGTAGCGCCTCGCAAAATGGTCAGAGATGTCTCGGCTCCGCTTTGCTTCGCTCGACATGACAAGAATCATTTTGGCGCGCGCGCCATTTCTCGCGCTTCGACTTGCTCTTCGGCGGGTTCGCCGGGCGGCGGCGGAGTGGTTGTGTCCTGCGGCGCTGGCATGATGCGCACACCGCGATCGCCGATTTTGCTCAAGCTGAATCCGCTGAACTGTGGAAATGCGTCAGCCATTTGCCGGAAGACGTCTTCGATTGTGCCCAAGCCATTGCTGCCGGTCAGCGCCCGAAGCAATTCGCGCAGGATTTCCCAATCATCTCGCGCCTGGCCGGGCGCGCGCACCGCGCGATTCAGTCGCTGCAATCGGCCGCGGCCGGTGATCATCGAGCCGCGTTTTTCGGCAAATGCCGCTGAAGGTAAAACGGCAGTGGCGTGGGGCGTCGCTTTGTTGCGCAGACTGTTCATGAGGATGAACGAGGGCAACTGCTTGAGCTGATCGATCTCGATTCCGAACTCGATAGGATCTTCGCCGAGAACGATGAGCGCGCGAACGCGGCCACTCGCGACCGCGTCAGCGATCAAGCGCAGGTTTGCGCCGGGTTCCTGCAAACCCAGGATCAACTTCGCGCCATTGGTGTTTGGATTCCGATCTTTGCTCAGGAGAATGTCATCGCCGGGGCCGGAGCGCGGCACGACGTCGAAGAGTGAGATGTGCAGATGGCGGATGAGCTGCGAAGTGAGCCACAGTTCTTCGTTTGTCATCCGGGCGGAGGCGACGAGCGCGATGTCCCAGCCGGAGAAATGTTTCAGTTGCAGCGCGGCGTGATTGATTGCGCTCTTCCAATCTGTCGCTCGCAATTTGTCGCCGCCGGCAAAAATCTCGGGCTCGAGCAGGCGATCGGGTGAGTCGACGTAATCAAAATTCAGGCGGCCGTAATCGCACATCCAGACGGAATTGACGGCGGTGTTTTCTCGCGGCGTTTGCCGGTAGATTACATCTTCGCGTGAGCCGATGATTGTGTTGCAGCCGGTCGCGCAACTCGTGCAGAAGCTTTTCGTTTCCTTCAAAAACCAGACGCGCATCTCGAACCGAAAATTCGTCGAGGTGAGCGCGCCGACCGGACAAATGTCCACCGTGTTCAGGGAGTAATTATTCTCCAGCCGCTTGCCGGGATGCGCAGTGAGAATCGTGTGGCTGCCGCGATCGACGAACCCGAGCACATCGTCCTTCGCGATTTCCTGGCAAAAGCGAATGCAGCGCGAGCAAAGAATGCAGCGCTCATCATCGAGCGTGACGCGCGGGCCGATCTGCACGCGCTTCGGTTTTTTCACTTTGTTCTCGAGGAACCGGGAATCGGCGCGGCCGTACTCGACGCTGAATTCCTGCAAGGGGCATTCGCCCGCCTGATCGCAGATAGGGCAATCGAGCGGATGATTGATTAACAAAAACTCCATCACGCCGCGGCGGCAATCCTCCGCGAGCGGTGAGTCGGTGCGAATGCCCATTCCTTCGGCCACATCTTGCGCACAGGAAATCTGCGGACGCGGCATCCAATTAATGACCGGCTTGGCATCAGGCCCGAGCTCCGGTTTGCGGTCCGGCCCCATTTTCGGCATGCCCATTTCAATGAGGCACATCCGGCAATTGCCAGGTGAGGAGAGCTTCGGGTGATAGCAATAACGCGGGATAAACTTCCCCACCTGGGCACAGGCCTCGATCACGCGCGTGCCCTTCGGGAACTGGTGCCACGTGCCGTCGATCTGGACGTTGAGGAGGGGTACGGACTCTGGCATGAAGAGCAGAAGAAAAATCAGGAAAGCAGGAAAGCAGGAAACATTTGGGGAATTAGGAAAGCAGAAAAACAGGAAGCATTTGGAATTAGGAAAGCAGGAAGATCAGGCATGAAGATCTGGTGGTGAATTGTCCTGCGAGCGCTCACGGCAGAAGCGCTTAATGGTTAAAGGCAAAGTAGCGAAATTGAAGAGCAATCCGTCGTGTTGCCCTGTCGCCTTCAAATAACTGCGACCGATCGCGAAGTGAATGTCTTCGAGAGCGCTGATCGCCTTTAGTTCGACAACGATTTTCCCTTCGACCAGAAAGTCGAGGCGATGCTCTCCGATCTGGTGATCTCGATAGAAGAGTGGAACCGGATGCTGTCGGATGAATTGGATGCCGCTTAAGGCGAACTCAACGGCAAGCGCTTCCTCATACACGGACTCGAGAAAACCAGGTCCAAGCTCGCGATGCACGCGAATCGCAGCGGCGATGATTTGCTGTGTAACAGCAGAGTCCCTCAGTTCCTTTCCTGCTATCCTGCTTTCCTGATTCATCCTTTTAGATCGTCCCGGCAGTGCCGGCTTTTTCCCAGCCGGGATCGTGGGCGAG
>QHBL01000170.1 GCA_003244125.1 Chthoniobacterales bacterium | reverse complement strand
CCCACGGCCACTCCGACGCCTTCGCCCACGCCCACCATCCCGGCCACTCCAACAACAACTCCTTCGATTTCTCCCACTGCGACGTTTGCGTTTCCTACACCAACGCCATCACCTCAACCGTCTCCTTGATGCTAGTCGGTTCTTAGCGCGATGCTATCGTTGCAGGTTTGAGCGCAAGAAATTCAGAATCGGCTAGCAGGGAAGCGAAGCGCGTTCGGCCTATCGTGCCGGAGCCTGGTCGCAACGGTGCGCTGGTCGTGGTGAAACCGGGAATGAAGGTCGAGTTGGCAAAAATTGGTCCCGACGCGGCCGGCGCGGCCACGAAAGCAAGAGCGGAAAAGCAGATCAAGAAACTGCGCGAACGCCTGTCGCAACTTCAGCAGGCGCTCTATGCCGAGCACCAGCGCAGCATTCTCATCGTGCTGCAAGCGATGGACACCGGAGGGAAGGACGGCGCGATCAGGGGTATTTGCAGCGGGCTCGATCCCAACGGTGTGCACCTGACCAATTTCAAATATCCTTCCGCCGAGGAATGGGACCATGATTTTCTCTGGCGCGTGCACAAGGCGGCGCCGGCTAAAGGCGTGATCGGAATCTGGAACCGTTCGCATTATGAGGACGTGCTGGTGCCGCGGGTGCACAAGCAAATCACGGAAGCGGTCTGGCGTGAGCGGCTCGAAGACATCAATGCATTCGAGCGGTTGCTCAGCCGCAATCGAGTGACGCTGCTGAAGTTTTTCCTGCACATCTCCAAGGACGAACAAAAGGAGCGGCTGGAAGCGCGGCTAAAGGATCCGCGGAAGCGTTGGAAATTTAATCCCGATGACTTGAAGGAGCGCGCGCTGTGGGATGATTATCAACTCGCTTACGAGTCCGTGATTAACCAAACGGCGACGGAGCTCGCAGCCTGGCACATTGTTCCGGCCAATCGCAAATGGTCGCGCAATCTGGTGATACTGGAGACGATCGTCAGCGCCCTCGAAGAGATGTCGCCGAAATATCCCAGCCAGTCCTTCGATCCGACAACCATCACGATCGAATAGGATCAGCCAGAACTCGGCAGGATGAAGGTCTCGCCGATCTCGCGCAGGGCGATCCGCTCCGGCGTTTTCGCCAGCGCGCGGGTGAAGCGCTCGATGGGTTCGCGCATCGGCTCGACGCTGAGCCGGAATGTCTGATGATGCACCGGCATGATGAAGCGGGCGCCGGCCGCATCGGCCATCGCGATCGCCTGTTCCGGTGTCGCGTGCGAACGAATCCACGGATCGTAGGCGCCGATGCCCATGACGGCGAGATCGTAAGGTTTGCCATCGTGCAGCCGGGCGAAGGCTTTTGTCATCGCGGTGTCGCCGGCATAAATGATGCGGCGGCCGTTGCGAGTGATGACGTAGCTGTTGTAGCGCCGATGTTCGTCGTAGCGCAGGCGCGCGCCCCAGTGCTGCGCGCGAAAGGCGCTGAGCACGATGGGCATTCCGCGCAAGTTAGGGGTAATTGATTCGCCCCAGTCGAGTTCGCGCACTTCGCGGAAACGAATGCCGCGCAAGAGATCGCGCGTGGCGTGGGCGGTGACGACTTGCGCAGTTTTCGGCAGCTGGTTCAAGGTGCGCCGATCGATGTGATCGAAATGCGCGTGCGACAGAATGATGAGATCGATCGGCGGCAGCTCGACCGCGGCAAGCGCGGGCGCGGTGAGGCGTTTCGGACCGATGGTGAGAAATGGCAGCCGCACACCGATCCGCGGAAGCAGGACCGGATCGGTGATGATCCAGACCCCAAAGAAATTCATGAGCACGGTGGAATGGCCGAGCCACGACGCGGTGAGATTGTTGTCGCTCCACGTTTGCGGCTCCGGTTTGGTGAACGGGGGCGCGATGGACCGCCGGCGTTCCACCGTCCATTGGCGCCAGAGGTAAGCGGAGAAATTGCGGCCCTGCATTCTCCGGCGCGCCTCTTCCCGCTCCGTCTCCATCGGCAACAATAGCGCACGCGCCACGGCTCGGCCCTGGCAGGGAAGCGCCTACAACTGGCGCGTCGCGGCGCGCGGGAAGAGGCGCTCCCTCAAAGTCGCGAAGAAATTGCTCGAGAAACCTGTCACGCTGCTGCGGGCGACGAGGACAGGGCAGGGCGCGCGGTTGAGAATGCTGCGGGTGAGATCGCCCATGATGTAATGCCGCAGCGGACCGCGCGCGCGGGAGGAGCCGGAGACGATCATGTCATAATCGCCCTCGTTCACTTCCTCGAAAACTTGGTCGATGACGAGGCCGTGACGGACCCGCACCTCGGTCGTGACGCCGAGTTTCTCGAGCACTTGCTTTTCCGCTTTCAGGTTTTGTCCCAGCTCGGAATCCGAAGCGAGGAGCGAACCGACGTCTTCCTCCATCTGCACGAGATCGGCATACATCGCGGGCGGCTCGGCCATGACGTGGAGGAGCGTGACGCGCGCGCCCACGGCCGCGGCGATGGCGCCGGTCAGGCGCACTCCGGCATCGATGTAGCGTTTGCCGCCCGAGCAAAGGAGAACGCGCGCGAGCCGGGTGCAATTGCCGATGGCGACCAACACCGGCGGCTCGATCGATTTGATCACTTCGTAAGTGCGCTGCGAGTGCCAGAACGGGCCGCTCATCCGTTTCAGCCGCGCGCCGACGATGACGAGGTCGTATTTGTTGACCGACGATTCAGCCAGGATTTGCGTGACCGGGTCACCCGCGCGGGCGAAAATCCGCGGCTCGGCGCCCCCAGTTTGTCGCAACAACTGCGCCTGCTTTTCCAGCGTCTGCCGCAACGGCTCTTCATCTTCGACGTTTTCCGCGATGCCGAGGAGTGTCAGCTGCGCGCGGGCCGGTTTACTGATGAGCGCGGCCAGATTGGTGGCGTTATCCGAAGCGCTCGTGCCGTCGCTGCAAATGAGGAGCTTCATAGCTTGTGACCAGTGAAAAGCGTGTAAATGACGATGGCCGCGCCGATGAGCGGGAGCGGGACAAATGCGAGCCGGATTTTCGGGCCGGCGAAATACTGGGTGGAGATGGCGCCGAGCTGCGCGCCGACGGCGGCGCCGGTGTTCATGACGAGGGCGATGAGAATGTCGACGTTGCCTTTAATGGCGTGGCTGAAGGTGCCGTAGCTGGCCGAGATGATGATCTCGAACAGGTCGGTGCCGACAGCGAGGTGCGTGGGAATTCCCAAAACGTAAACCATCGATGGCATGCGGATGTAGCCAGCGCCGCCGCCGAGGAATCCGCTGAAAAGTCCGCCGATGAAGGCGACGAGAAAGATGAGCCAGAGCGAAATGGTGACGCCGGACTCGGGCAGATGAATCATCGGCGGAACGCGCCAGCGATGGATGGCGCGGGTGACGTGCATGAAGGCGGACTCGTCTCCCTTGCTCGGCGCCGACTTTCCGTTTCGGTTTCGTTTGCGCGCCGCAGCCAGCGTTTTCCAGCTTTCCCAGATCATGAAGGCGGAAATGCTGATGTAAACGATGATGGAGACAACGCTTAGGACCGAGTTGACGTTGCCATGGCGTTTGAGCATCTCGATCATTTGTGCGCCGGCTTCCGCGCCAACCATGGTGGCGACTGCCATGATCAAACCGAGCCGCAGATCAACGTTGCCAAGCGCGCGGTGATGTTTCGCCGCGACCACGGATTTGCCCACAATATTTGGCAGATCGGTGCCAACAGCGAAGTTCCAGTCCAGCCCGACCGCGCGCAATGCCGGACCAGTGAGGAAACTCCCACCGACGCCAAAAAATCCGCCGAGCGCACCGATCACAAAACCGATTATGACCAGATAGATCGGGCTGATGTGGGAGTGGGAGATCGGAAAGAACATCGTTATTGAGAGCGACCGCCGCGCAGGAGGCGCATTAATCCGCTGGTGACGGCTTCGAGCACGACGGCCTGCCCGATGATGAGGAGAATGGCGACAATGGCGTACACGCGGATGTGCTGCGTCTCGAGGTCCACCAGCCAGCCGCCGAGAAAATGCAGCACCGCGAAAAAGTAGCCGGTGACGAGCGCGGCGTAGATGACAAGCTCGAGCGCGAAGGCGCGCAAGGTGCGTTGCATTTGGTTCTTGCGGGCCGCCGGCATGTCACATTCTCTTCGTGCTGAGCAGGGTGCACGGTCGCGGCACAAGGCGCAAAAAGCCATTGCGCGCCATGGGTTTCATCTTACCTTCCACGACGTTTTCACGCGCACGAAAATGGCCGACGCAGCAAACAAATATCCGGAGAACATCGACGGAATATTCTACGTCGATGACCAATGCATCGACTGCGATCTTTGCCGCGAAACGGCGCCGGCGAATTTCAAACGCAATGACGACGGTGGCCATTCCTTCGTTTACAAACAACCTGAGTCGCCGGAGGAAGAGGCGCTCTGCAATGAGGCGAAGGAAGGTTGCCCAGTCGAGGCCATCGGCAGCGACGGCGGGTGAGGGTTGAAGCGTTAAAGCGCTACAGCGGCAATCATCTCCGGTCGCGCTCACCATCGCGGGCAGCGACAGCAGCAGTGGCGCGGGCATCCAGGCGGACCTGAAGACGTTTGCCGCTCGCGGAGTTTACGGAGTTAACGCGGTCACGTGCATTGTCGCCGAAACGCCGGGCAAGGTTTCGCGGATTCAAGCTGCCGGTCCCGCGATCGTGCGCGAGCAGATTGAGTTGCTCCTGGCGAACTTTCCGGTGACGGCGATTAAGACGGGGCTTCTTTGCAATGCTCAGATCGTGGCCGTCGTAGCGCGCGCGCTGCGTAGGGTGAAGCGGCGAAAGCTGGTGGTTGATCCGGTGATGATCGCGACCTCCGGGGACGCGCTGCTCACGCCGGACGCGGACGCGATTTACGAGCGGTAATTGTTTCCGCTGGCGAGTTTGCTCACGCCGAACCTCAATGAAGCGGCGCGGTTGCTTGGTGATGAGATTCGCGACTTGAGAGCGATGCGCGGCGCGGCGACGGCGCTGGCAAGGAAGTATGGCGCGCCGGTGTTATTGAAAGGAGGACATTTGCGCGGCGCCCGCGCCGTGGATGTCCTGAGCGATGGAACCAGAACACGCGAGTTTTCCTCCGCGTTCGTGCCGAAGGTGAAGACGCACGGGACCGGCTGCACCTATTCGGCGGCGATCACGGCTGAGCTGGCGAAAGGCGCGGAGCTAACGCGGGCGATCACGCGGGCGAAGCGATTCGTCACCGCGGCGATTGGTGGACATCACGTTTGGAAAAAAGGTGGGAGAAAAATCGCGGCGCTGAACGTGTGACGGCGCCTGCCGCCGAGGACGGACGGCAGCTACAACGCATTCGGAGCACGCTCGACACGTTCACGCCGACCGCTCACCGATCACTTGATCACCATTCACGAGTCACTTCCCCACTTCCCTTCTCCCACCGCTTCCGCTCCAGCGCATCCAACGCAGCGGCGATCTCGGCCGCTTGTTTACTTTGCCCGGTGCCGCGGCCGAGCGTCTGCCCCTCCCAGTGCGCCTCCACCACGAACGTTTTCGCGTGCTCCGGGCCGGTGGCGGAGATCAGATCGTAAACCGGCCCCCGCATCGAGATACCCTGGAGCAGTTCCTGGAGCTGGCCTTTGGGATTCACATCCACCGGTTCCTCCATCACGTCCGCCAGCGTCGTCTTCATTTCGCGCAAAACGAACTCGCGCGTCCGCCCGAAATCGCTGTCGAGATAAATCGCGCCGATCAGCGCTTCGAAGGCATCGGCCAGGGACGAACTGCGAGTGCGTCCACCACTGGCTTCTTCGCCTCGGCCCATAATCAAATGCTGCCCGAGATTGAGCGCCTGCGCCTGGGCTTTGAGCGCATCGCGCGAGACGAGTCGCGCGCGCAGTTTCGTCAGCGGCCCTTCCGGTTCCTTGGGGAACTTGGCGTAGAGATATTCCGTGATGACGAGCTGGAGAACGGCGTCGCCGAGGAATTCCAGCCGCTGATTATCGATGTGATAACGCTGCTTTTCGTGCGCCACACTCGGATGCGTCAACGCCTGCTCCAGCAAGGCGGCCTCGCGGAAAGTGTAACCGAGCCGTTCCTCAAGCGATTGCATCTCAGTGTTTCCCAAAAACCGCCAGGGACGTGATTACGTCGACCGCGCGCTGCAAGACAGCATCGTGCGGAGCTTCTTCCGCGCCGCGCCGGGGCGGACGCGAATCCAGCTCCGGGTTGCTTCCGGAAATCAGCGCCGCTTCGTTAAAGTGCGGCCGTTCCGCCTCGAAAACGAAGGGCGACATGCCGCGCTGAATGCTCGCGACGAAAATCTGCCGCTTCTGCCCGGGCGCCATCTCGACCGGGAGATCAGGTTTCACTCCGCCGGGGAAGAGCGATTGGCCATCGGGCCCCATCACTTCGCCCACCGCCACGCGCAGAATCTTGCCGCTGGCCAAAGGAAAATCCGAATATTCGACCGCGCGCCCCGCGCTTGGTTGCCCGATGAGCAACGACTGCGGCTTCACCTTCAACGCCGCGCCCACCGCTTCCGCCGCACCGGAGGTGTCGCCATCGATCAGGCCAATGGTGATTCCGCTGAAAACCGGATCGCGCTCATTGGTGAAAGGCTGATCCTGGCGCGCCGAGACTTTGTGCAGCGTCCACATCGTCTTGCCTTTTGGGACGAAGCGTTTTGCAATCTCGGAGGCAACGTCGAACTCGCCGCTCACAGTGGATGCGCGCAGGTCGATAACGACCGCGTCAGCTTTTTTGGCGGAGAAATTCGCCAGCGCTTTGTCCAGCTCCGCCAGATTTTCTTTCGTGAACGAGCCGAGCCGCGCGTAGCCGATGCGGTTCGCCAGCAGATCGCCGTAAAACGGCGCTGGCGTTTCCGCGTTAGCTTTTCCCGGGAGCAGCACGGCGCCGCCGCGCAAACGCGCGAGCAGCCCCTGCAAAGTCGCGCTCGTGATCTCCTGGTCCTTCAGCGCAGTGGGATCGATGAAATTTGATTTTAGCGCGCGCACCGCTTCATCGATCTCGCCCGGCGCGAGCGAATCGACCAGGGACTGGGGCTCGCCGGGTGAGGGGGTCGGTGATTGCGCCGCGAGAAATGACGCGGAGCAGACAAGAGCCGCGAACGAGATGGTTCTGAAGAAGGTCAAAGCGCTGATCTTATTCGCTCGCCGTGGCGAGAGCAATATCGCGGCGAAACCGGCAACCATCGAAATCAATCCCGGCCACGGCGGCGTAGGCGCGTTCGCGCGCCTGGGCGATGGAGTCTCCCAGCGCGGTGACAGCGAGGACGCGGCCGCCGGCGGACACGATCTCGCCGCCGCGGCGTTTGGTGCCGGCGTGAAAGACGAAGACGTCGGGCAACTTCGCCGCGCGCGCGAGGCCGCTGATCGGTTTGCCGCTCTCGTATTTTCCTGGATAACCGGCGGAGGCGATGATGACGGTGACCGCGATCCGTTGGTCAAATTCGATGGCGACATTCAGCAGCCCACCTTCGACCGTCGCGAGCAGCGCGGGCAGCAGGTCCGATTTCATGCGCGGCAGAATGGCTTGCGTTTCCGGGTCGCCGAAGCGGCAGTTGAACTCGAGCACGCGCAAGCCATCGCGGGTGACCATCAGGCCCGGGAAGAGCAGGCCGCGGAAAACTGTGCTGCGGCTCGTTAGCCCATCGAGCAACGGTCGCATGATGGCGTGGCGAAATTCCTTTTCCGACGCGGCACTCCAGTTGTCGGCCGGGCTGAGCGCGCCCATGCCGCCAGTGTTGGGCCCAAGGTCGCCATCGAAGGCGCGCTTGTGATCGCGCGCGGTCGCGAGCATGCGGAATTCAGTCCCGCTCACCAGCGCGTGCACCGAGCATTCGCTCCCGCGCAAACATTCCTCGATCACCGCCCGCCGGCCCGCTTCCCCAAAATTGCCTTCCTCCATCATGGAGCGCACCGCCTCTTTCGCCGCCGTTCGTTCATCCGCCATGATGACGCCTTTGCCAAGGGCGAGCCCGTCGGCCTTCACCACCACCGGCAATTCGACGCTGTCGCAATACTCCAGCGCATCGGCCGCTGATGAAAACGTGCGCGCCGCGGCCGTCGGAATCTTCTCCGCCTGCATCAGCTCTTTGGCAAAAATCTTCGACGCTTCCAGCTGCGCCGCTTTTTTTCTCGGGCCGAAAATGCGCAACCCTTCCGCTTCGAAGAGATCGACGATCCCCGCCGCCAACGAATCGTCGGGACCGACAACCGTGAGATCGATGCGATTCTCTTTGGCGAAGCGCGCCAGCTCGGGCAATTCCCTGGCGGCGATCGGCACGTTCTCGGCGAGCTCTTCCGTTCCGGCGTTTCCCGGCGCGCAGAAAAGTCGCTCAACGTCCGGCGATTGCGCCAGCTTCCACACCAGCGCGTGCTCGCGGCCGCCGGCGCCAATGACGAGAATTTTCACCGCGGCGAGAGTGCCGCAGCATCCTTAGCCTCGCAAGCGCGGCAGCTCGACCGGCGTGACGTAGATCGTTAGCTGCTCGGCGCGGCGAATCACCGCGAGCTTGCACGGCGCGCCGATGCGTTCGGCCACGAGTCGTTTGTGCAAATCGTGCACGCTTGTGATCGGCTCGTCGTTCATCGCTACGATGATGTCGTCCGCGCGAATGCGCGCCTGTTCAGCCGGGCTGCCTTTCTCGACTGACATCACGAGCACGCCCTTCTCACTGGCCAGACGGTAGAATCGTGCGACCCGGCGATGCAGCGGCACGTTTTGCCCAGCCACGCCGATGTAACCACGGCGGATGCGGCCCTCCTTGATCAGCCAGCCCGCGACGAATTTTGCCGTGTTGCTCGCGATCGCGAAACAAATCCCCTGCGCTGGCCGGATCACGGCCGTGTTCACGCCGATGATTTCGCCCGCCGAATTGGCCAGCGGTCCGCCGGA
>QHBL01000175.1 GCA_003244125.1 Chthoniobacterales bacterium | reverse complement strand
GTGGCCGACGAGGTAGATCATCGCCATCGCGCTGATGGTGAAAATACTTGAGGTGGCGAAAGTGGAAACGCAGAGCGCGAGTGCGGCGAGGATGATGCCCTTGGCCAGATTGGCCGCGAGCGCGGCGAAGAGTCCGCCATTCACTCCGGCGTCGTAAACGGCGTGCATCGCGCTGGCACGTTCCTCCGCAGTGACTTTGGAAAATTGCGCGGCTGTTTCGCGCAGCGCCGATTGCTCGCGCAGATGAATGACGGCGACGCAAAGCGCGCTCATGGCGAGGACCGAGACGACGAGCAGCACGACCACGCCGAAGAATTTGCCGAGGATAAATTCGAAACGCGCCACCGGTTTCGCCAGCACGCTGTAGATGACGCGGTCTTCGATGTCGCGCGGAAGCAATTGCGCGGTCGCGACGATGGCGAGCAGGCTGAGGAAGAAATTCACCGCCCCGAGCGCGATGTCCTTCGTTACTTGCAACTCCTGCTGAAAGGAAATGCGCGCGAGAAAACTCGAGCTGACGATGACAACGAGCGCAAAGAGTGCGAGCACGTAGAAAACGCGCAGCCGCGCCATTTCGATGAACGTCGTGCGCGCGATGGCGCCGATGCGACGAAGCGAAGCGCTCATTCCTCGCGCGACTCGGTCACTTTGAGAAACAACTGCTCGAGCGAAGTCTGCGCTTGGCGCCTGGCGACGACGCGAGCATCACTGGAAGCGACACGCGCCTCGAGCGCATCGAGCAAATCAGGCGAAGCGTTCTCCAGCACGAGCTCGGTTTGATTTTCAATCGCGAGCAGGTCTTCCACGCGACCTTCGCGCAGCAGCGTCCCCCGATGCAAGATGCCGACGCGGTCGCACACCTCCTGCACCTGCGTGAGCAGATGGGACGAGAGCAAAACGGTGACGCCGCGTTGTTTCAGTGAGGCAATCAAGTTCTGAATGTCCCGCGACCCGGCGGGATCGATCGCGGCCGTTGGCTCATCGAGCACGAGCAGCTTCGGGCGATGCACCAGCGCCTGGGCCAGGCCGATGCGCTGAAGCATTCCCTTGGAGTAAGTGCCCAGCCGCGCATCGCGCGCCCGAGTGAGGTCCACCGTCTCCAGCAATTCATCGATGCGCGCGTCTGTTTCGCGCCGGCCCAGACCGCACAGCCGCGCATGAAAACGCAACGTTTCTGCGCCGGTGAGAAATTTGTGGAAATAAGCGTTCTCCGGCAGGAAACCGATGTCGCTCCGCGTTGCCACCGCGGAATTATCACGGCCGAAAATCCCGACCGTGCCGCGCGTGGGCGCGATCAGACCAAGGATGATTTTCAGCGTCGTGCTTTTGCCCGAGCCATTCGGCCCGAGCAGCCCGTAAACTTCACCAGTCGCAACTTCGAGATTGAGATCGCGCAACGCCACGACGACGCGACGCCGCAGCGGCACCGGAAACACCTTGCTTACGCCTGCGAGACGAATGGCTGGCTCAGTCATGTCGAATCTCGAAGCCGCGCACTGCGGGCGGCGTATCGATGCTATTTTGCGATTCACCTTTGATCAACGCGCGTAGTTCACTTTCGCGGATCGCTTCGAGAAACGCGCGCAGCTCACCCGGTTCACCATTCACCTGGAGTTCGACGCGACCGTCAGCGAGATTGCGCACCCAGCCGGTGACGTCGAATCCCGTGGCAATGCGTTTCACTGAATACCGAAATCCCACGCCCTGGACGCGGCCTTCATAAAACACCTGGAGCGCGCTCATCAATATGGCGCGTATTTAACGCATCTTTAAGCGCCTTTTCGAATCTGTTTTTATCGACCGGTCTCCCGCTCCACTCGCGGTCGCTGTGCTGTAGGGGAAGCTGCTAGCTTCCCCAGCCCACCAACAGATGTACTATCCTGACCCGCGCTTGAAATGGCCAACGCAATCCTGACACGCGAATTTCGCATTGATGACTTCGACGCTGCCCTGCGACTTTGGCGGGAAGCTGAAGGCGTGGAGATTGCCGAAGGCGATTCCAAAGACGAAATAGCGCACTTCCTCGAACGCAACCCTGGCCTTAGCCGCGTCGCTGTCGCTGATGGCGTCATCGCGGGAGTGATCTTGTGCGGCCATGATGGCCGGCGCGGTCACATCTATCACTTGGTGGTTTCGCCCGCGCACCAGCGTCGCGGTATCGCGCGACGTTTGGTTCAGGAATGCCTCGAGGGTTTGCGCAAAGCCGGAATTCTGCGTGCGACGATTCTGGTCGCATCGGATAATGATTGTGGCCGCTCCTTCTGGCTTCGCAACGGCTGGGAGCATCTCGATGATGCGATGGCAATGGGCATCAATCCATAGCGGTCGAGCGAAAACGCGATTGCGTCGTGCGCCATCACCCGCCAGTTTGTCGCCCTATGTCTTTTGCCCGCCTCACTCTTCTTCTCGCCATCATCGCTTCCTCCGCTTCCGCCCAGAACCTTCCGAACACAACGCGACTGCTCCGTTTCCCTACTACTAATGGCAAAGACATCGTCTTCTGTTATGCCGGCGAACTCTATAGCGTAGCTAAGGACGGCGGAGTGGCCCGGCGCCTGACCAGCGGCCCAGGCTATACTTCTTTCCCACGCTTTTCCGCCGATGGCGCCCAGCTTGCCTTTACTTCGCAATACGACGGCAACACCGAAGTCTATGTCATCCCCGCAGAAGGCGGCGTGCCCAAGCGATTAACTACTTCAGCTACTCTTGGGCGCGACGATATCTCCGATCGCATGGGGCCTAATAACATCGTCATGGCCTGGGAGAATACAAAACCGCGGGTTGTCTTTCGCTCGCGCATGAAGTCATTCAACGATTTCATTGGCCAACTCTTCACTGTAGACATGGATGCCGAGTTACCTCAGCAACTACCCGTCCCTCGCGGCGGCTTTGTCTCCTTTTCTCCCGATGATTCGAAGATGGCATTCAACCGCGTCTTCCGCGAGTTCCGGACCTGGAAGCATTACCGCGGGGGCATGGCTGACGACATCTGGATCTACGACTTCAAAGCTGGCACGACAGAGAATCTGACTAACGATCCCTCACAGGATATCTGCCCAATGTGGGGCCCGGATAATCACATCTACTTCACCTCCGACCGCGATGGTCGGATGAACCTCTTCTCCATCGATCTGGCCAGCAAAGAACTTAAGCAGTTAACCAAGTTCACCGATTTCGATATCAAGTTTCCTTCCATCGGAAAGGACGCCATCGTTTTTGAACAAGCTGGTTATATCTGGCGCTACGATCTCGGCGCCGGACAAGCCGCGCCAGTTCCCATCCAGATTAAGGAAGACTTCGCCTCTGGCCGCGCTTCGTTCGTCGATGCCTCCAAGCATACGGAATCAGTTAATCTCGCGCCGGATGGGGAGCGCACCGTCGTCGTGGCTCGGGGCGATCTCTTCTCCGTGCCAATGAAGGAGGGCGCGGTGCGCAACCTGAGCCGCAGCTCAAATGCCCATGAGCGCGACGCCGTCTGGTCTCCGGATGGCAAATGGATCGCCTATAACTCGGATGCGACGGGCGAAAATGAGTTATACATCCGCTCGCAGGATGGCAAGGGTCAACCACAGCAGGTAACCAGCGGCGCCGATACCTACTACTACCAGCCGATCTGGTCCCCCGATAGCAAGAAGCTACTTTGGGCCGATCGTTTACAGCGGTTGCGCTACGTCGATGTCACGAGTAAAGCCGCCACCGAAGTAGATCAGGATAAATGGGGAGAGATTGAATCCTATGACTGGTCGCCGGACAGCCAATGGATCGCATGGTCGCGCCCGGAGGAGAACGGCATGCCCCGCGTTTATCTTTACTCGACTTCCGACAAGAAGCAGACGGCCGTGACCGATGAATGGTATGGGTCAGGCAACGTATCTTTTAGCGACGATGGCAAGTATCTTCTCTTCGCTTCCGCGCGTGATTTCAAACCTACCTTTGGTGATGAAGAGTTTCAAAACGTCTATGTGGACATGGAGCGCGTTTACCTCATCACTCTCGGCAAAGACACGGAACCTCCGCTCGGGCCGCGCAGTGATGAAGTAGGTAAAGCCGAGCAGAAACGCGCGAAAGAAAAGGAGAAGGAAGAGGCTGAGAAAAAGGGCGACGACAAGAAGGCGGACAAGAAATCGCCTTCTCCAAGTCCCACGCCCTCCGCGCCTGAGATAAAGAAGAAGCCGGTGACGGTGAAGGTTGATCTCGACGGTATTCACGATCGCATCTCTGCTCTCGAGATCACGCCCGGTAACTACAGTGATATTCGGATGTTGGACGACCGGATTGTTTATCTCCGGCGCACAGTAGGAGATGCTGAAGCCGATGAAGATGAAGACGGCGACGGCCGCGACCAGAAGCGTCATCTCTGTTCCTATAACATTGAGGATCGGAAGGAGACGGTTTTAGGCGACGTCAACGCCTACCAGATCTCCGAGGACGGCAAGAAGATGCTGGTCAAAATCAAAAAAGACTATGCCATCATCGACCTGCCCAAGGATAAGCTGGAGACGAAAGACCATGAACTGAAGCTGGCCGGGCTCGATGTTGCCGCTGATCACCACGCGGAGTGGAACCAGATCTACTTCGAGTGCTGGCGTCAGATGCGCGACTTCTTCTACGCGCCGAACATGAATGGAGTAGATTGGAAGAAGATGCGGGATAAGTATGCCGCGCTTCTGCCTTTCGTTAATAATCGCAACGATCTGACTTATCTGCTGGGCGAGCTCATCGGCGAGCTGAACAATGGCCATACTTATGTGGCCGGGGGCGAACGGCCTGAGACACCACGCATCAAGCTGGGACTACTCGGGGCCGAGTTCTCGCGCGATCCCGCCAGCAAAGCTTATCGCATTGATCGTATTCTTCCTGGCGAAAACTGGGACAAGCACACGCGCTCGCCGCTGACCGCACAGGGGGTCAACGTCAAGCCGGGCGACTACATCCTGGCCATCAACGGCACGCCGGTATCGCAATTAGCTAATCTTTACGAAGCGCTGGTCGGCACGGCCGACAAGCAGGTAACATTGCGCGTGAACTCGAAGCCGAGCGATGACGGCGCGCGGGATATCACGGTGGTGCCAGTGGGCGACGAGTCACCGCTTTACTACCTCGCCTGGGTGCTGAAGAATATTGACTACGTTAGTAAGAAGACCGGGGGCGAAGTCGGTTACCTTCATATCCCGGATATGGGCCGGCCTGGCTTGAACGAGTTCACCAAACTCTTCTTTCCGCAGATTCACAAGAAGGGGTTGGTCGTCGATGTGCGTGGCAATGGCGGCGGCTTCGTCTCACCACTTGTTATCGAACGGCTTCGGCGGGCACTCGTCATGGTGGAGATCGCGCGCAACGGCACTCCGCAAACTAACCCGCCGCAGACTTTTATCGGGCCGATGGTCGCTTTATGCGACGAATTCTCCGCTTCCGACGGCGACATCTTTCCCTATCGCTTCAAAAGTCTCGGGCTCGGCAAGCTAATCGGAAAACGAACCTGGGGCGGTGTGATCGGGATTCGCAATTCGCTGCCGTTGATCGATGGCGGCCAATTCTTCAAGCCGGAGTTCGCCCCTTATTCGAAAGAGGGCAAGGAATGGGTAATCGAAAGTCACGGAGTCGATCCCGACATTGTGGTCGATAACGATCCGGCAAAGGAATTTCACGGCGAAGACCAGCAGCTCGATCGCGCCATCCAGGAAATAACCGGGGAGCTCAAGAGCAAGCATTACGAGCTGCCACCCGTGCCGCCTTACCCGGATCGCAATCCGGAGAAAAGCAACTAGGAATTGTTAGCTAACCGATGGCACCGACGCCCAAGTATGTTCGTCTGAATGACGAGCTTTACCACTACATCCTTCGCCATCGTTCCCGCTCGGTTGATCCTCTGCTGGACGAGCTGCGAGCTGAGACAGAAGCGCTCGGCGACATCGCTCGCATGCTCATTAGCCGCGAACAAGGCGACTTCCTCACCATCCTGACGAAATTGTTGGAGGTGCGCTGCGCCGTCGAAGTCGGCACCTTTACCGGTTATAGCTCCATTTGCCTCGCGCGCGGGCTCGCCGCCAACGGCAGGCTGAGTTGTTTCGATAGCAGCGCGGAGTGGGCCTCGATGGCAAAGCGCTACTGGCAGAAGGAAGGAGTGGCCGATCGCATCGAACTGCACCTGGGTGATGCTGCGGCTGAGTTACCCAAATGGCAGCCCGTGGCGCCAGTTGATCTCGCTTTCATCGACGCCAATAAGACCGGCTACGATACCTACTTCGAGCTTCTTCTGCCGAAGATGAAGCCGAACGGGCTTTTCATTTTTGACAATATGATTTGGGATGGACGAATCATCGAGCAGCCTTTGACAGAGCCGGATGGCGTCGCGCTGGACCGGCTCAATCGCAAATTGGCGACCGACGATCGAGTGGAGTCGGTTCTCATTCCGGTGGCAGATGGCCTTCATCTCGCGCGCAAAAAATAGTTGTTAAAATCATTTGACGTTCACTACGACCGGACTAGCGTTCAGGAACGATTGCAAGGCTGTAGGTTGGAGCTGGAACTGCCACGTCCTTCACCGGCGCTTAGAGCGCGAATGGAAGCGCAGGGATAACGTGAAGAGGCAATGTATGTTGGCCCTCCCGACACAGCGTTATCCCACGAGTGCCACACATTACAAAAAAGAAATCTGGTTCGCCGCGCAAGGTCGTTGACCTTGAGCCCAAGAAGGACCTGAAAGGCGGCCGTTCCTCAGCTATCGCGCCAAGCGAAAGCGACGCCACCTCCGAAGTTCCAAAGTCGCTCCATGAATTTCTGAAACGCGATTCGGTCGCTATCAGATTCAGTTCGGCCAAAAGTTAGAAGTGACATGGCTCGCCCGGGGAACCAGCGCGCGGGGCGGATTAGTATTGAAGCTTTTCAGCAGAGTTCACCAGTTGAATAGTTATCACCAAAAATCCGACAAACATTACGATGAAAAAATTCCTAACATTATTGATTAGCTGCTCCCTCGCTCTGGCCGCCAGCGCCATCGCCCAGCAGACCGAGGAGCAACCAACGCCAACAGAGAAAAAACAGGGGGAAAAAGGACATCCCAAGGAGGTGAAATCGACCCCAACTGTCGAGTCTATTCCGCAAAGGCACGCGGAGACCAGGGGCGCGCCGAAGGGATTGTCCAAACAGCCCGCCAGCCAGATGGAGGCAGCGACCCCAGGCGCCCCTAAGGGCGATAAAGGCGAACATGCAAACCGTAAGGAGCGGGCGAACCGTCACGGTCCGGACAAGCAGGCGACCCCGACTTCTGCCGCAACAAGCGCTCAGTCGTCGGCTGCGGTAAACGCAACCGCCACGCCGGTTGCGACCGCCGCACCTACGGCGGCCGGTGCTGCTCAGGCAAACAATCCCAACCGCGGAAAGAAGCTCGATAAACAACAAGTCCAGAAAATCAAAACCGAGCACGCGAACTTTCGCGCGCAGCCAAAGCCAGAGAAAGTTCCGTCGGTGACATTTAATGAGAGTTACCGGATCAATGGAGCCGACCGCTGGCAGGGTGAGAAATACACGGTGTTTCGCTCCTACCATCCGGAACGCCACGACCAGGGATGGTATCGTTCCCGCTACAACCGCGTCGAGCTCATTGGCGGCGGCTACTACTTCTGGAATGCAGGCTACTGGTATCCAGCCTGGGGTTATAGCCCTTCTGCCGAATACTACGCTTATGATGGACCGATCTATGTCGGTTCCCGCGCCGAACCACCCGATCGGGTCATTGCCGATGTGCAAGCCTCGCTTCAGGAGCAGGGTTACTATCGTGGTGAAGTGGACGGCTTACTCGGACCAATAACGCGCGAGGCGCTCACTGCCTACCAATCCGATCACGGCCTCTACACCACTGCCGCGATAGACGAGCCAACGCTCGACTCGCTCGATTTGGGCTAAGAACCACAACATTAACGCAAACAAGAAGCCGCCGGGCGCAAGCTCGGCGGCTTTTCTTTTCAACTATTCTAATTCAGGCTAATCGCCGACTTGGACGGATTCCAATCCAGCGACTTGAAAGGATAAATCTCCGAACGACTTATTCGGATGGAACTCGACCTGGAAGGCAAACATGCCAGCCGCGCTTATGCGATGCTGGTCTCACTTATTACACCGCGTCCCATCGCCTGGGTGACAACGCTGGACGAAAACGGCGGAATCAACGCCGCCCCATTCAGTTTTTTTAACGCGCTCGGGGCCGATCCTCCCATTATCGGCTTCGCGCCGGGCGATCGCGACGATGGTTCGCCGAAGGACACGGCGCGCAACATCCGTCGAAGCCACGAGTTCGTGGTAAACCTTGTCGATGAAGCAACGGCGGAAGCGATGAACCATACTTCGGCGTCGCTTCCGTACGGGATGAGCGAACTCGAAAGCGCTGGACTAACTGCGGTCGCCTCGTCCGTGGTCACACCGCCGCGAATCGGCGAAGCGCCAGCCAGCCTCGAATGCAAGGAATGGGGCACACTCCAGATCGGCGGCAACCGGGTCGTCATCGGGCTGGTTCGGCGGGTGCACGTACGCGACGCGTTGATCGATCCCGAGAGATTGCGGATTCGGACCGAGGATTTCCAGGTTATCGGACGCATGGCCAGTCCGAATTGGTACTGCCGCACGCGCGACCGCTTCGAGATGATCCGGCCTGCCTGAAAACCTGAAAAGGTGAAAGCCTTAACGCGATCGCCGGTTTTCGGATTACGAAAATTATTTTCGATTAAGCCGGCGATCGCTCGAGCCAACTCTATTTCTTTTCCACCAGCGAAAGGAATGCCTCGTAGCCGCGCATTTTCATTTCTTCCACCGGGATAAAGTGGAAGGCGGGAGAACTGACGGCGTAGCGCTGGCCGGTGGGAGACGCCGGGTCGGGGAACAAGTAACCGAGGTGAGCATTGCTGCGCTTGGCGCTCACTTCGGTGCGCTGCATGTCGTGCGAAGAATCCTGTTTCTCGGATAGAAGGTCTTTCGAAATCGGTTTGGCAAATGCGAGCATGCCAGTGCCGTCATTGTATTTATCCAGCGAAGCGAAGAGTGGCTCACCGGTAATCACATCGGCGTAGATACCGGTGCGCTCGTTGTTCCAGAAATCGTTTTGAAAAGGCATTTCGCTGCCGCCTTCGCGCACGACAAAATATTCCTCCGATTTTAATCGCCTTTTCAAGGTGGCGTCGCTCGGCACCGGCCGATTGGGGTCGAAGCCCGTGCTCTCCTTGGTTTCTTTTCGCGCCAAAAAGAAAAAGTAAATCGCCCAGGCGACGAGGACGGTCGCGACGACGAGACCAATGTACGTGCTGAGGGTCGATTTTCCCTCGCTGGTGATTCGGCTTCCTTCCATAAAATCGCGCCCAAGCTTATTGAATCAGAAACTGGCCGCTTGGCCATCATTTTTTCTCGGCCCCAAAAACGGCACGGCGAGCTGGGGAGCCAAAAGATTTGCCGCCGGCAATCCGGCCCGATCACCGGCGGCCATCACCAATTAGCTGCCTACTTAAGCGTAATCTCGCGCATGACCTTGTCGCCCAGAATATCGCGAATCTCCATTCGCTTCACCGCGGTCTGGCGTTGCTGATCCTCGGACCCCATCAACTTATTGAAGATAGGATCGGTTTTCTCACGCAAATTATCGAACGCGGCCATGTTTTTGTATTCCACCATGAGCAGAACATCGAAGTCTCCCGGAGTGGCCGAGTCGCCCAAAAGAACCTTGTAGTTCATGACGAGGCTCTGCTTCTTGGCTTCATCCAAAGTTCCTTTGAAGGTCTTGGTCAGACCTTTAAGGTAGTCATCGGACATGCCAGGTTTGGTTTTCACCATGGTAATATTCCAGACGGTGCCTTCGGTATAAGGCGCTTCACTTTGAGCTGAGCTAAGTCCAGCAAACACGCCGGAAATGGCGACGCTGGCTAGTAATAGAATTGATTTTTTCATTTGGTTTGTATTGGTTGTTTGTGCCGGCGTAATGGTTAAGCCGGCGGCACCGAGATTGAGAAGCGCCGCCCGGTTCGTCAACAAATTCCTTATTTCGATGAACTTCTGAATTAATCATTCGTTCCAATCGCTCATTTTGCCGGTAAATTCCCGCTTCCCTTTGCCGGGATTCCACCTATTCTTTGGGCATGAGCTGGATGGATTCGATTGCTAGCGTTCTCAAAAATTATTCGCAACCCGGCCAAACCGCGCCGCCGGAGGAAGTGCACTCTCACTTTGAGCAGGCGGCGCAGGCTGCTCCGCCCAACGCCCTCGCTTCTGCGTTGGGCGGCATGTTTCGTTCCGAGCAAACGCCTCCGTTTGGCCAGATGGTAGGCCAGCTCTTCGGCAGTTCGAGTGGCAGCCAGCGCGCCGATCTACTTAACGCTTTGCTGAGTAACCCTGCGACCGCCGGCATTGTAGCCAAGCTCGCGCAATCCTCCGGAATTAACATCCCTGGGATGAGTAGCGGAGCGATCACGCCGGAAGCAGCGGCGCAAGTTCCACCCGAAGTGGTGCAACAAGCGGCCGCTCAGGTAGAGAAACATGATCCGTCGATTGTTGATCGAGTAAGTCAGATTTATGCGCAACATCCAATGCTGATTAAGACGCTCGGCGTAGCAGCAATGGGGATGGCACTTTCTCATTTGGCCGGGCGCCGGACCTAGCTGCCTGGTGCCCAGTCCTTACAAGGCTTTCTTGTAAACGGACTGTGTTTTGATTGTCTGGTAGCCGAGCGCCGGGTAAAAAAGATGGCTCTCGACTCGTTTGGTATTACTTCGCACTAATACCGCTTCGGCCCCGCTTGTTCTGGCCCAGTCTTCTACTTCTGCGACTAATCTTTTTCCAAGGCCGGCGCGGCGCGCGCGCGACGAAACCACCAGGCCAAGAATTTCCACCCGGAATCCGGCTTCGATAACGCAGAGGGTATGGCCCTGGATAAAGCCCAGGAGTCGGTTGTCGTCATCGACCGCCACCAGGATCAGATCAGAATCGGTTAGCTTTCTTAAACGCGAGTTGATCTCTCTAGCCGAGCTTGAGTAACCTAGCTCTTCTGCCAGGGCTGCGATGGCCGCCGCATCATCTTTGGTAGCTCGCCGGGTGCTCGCTTCTTTCCGTCTCGCGGGCATGGATGGTTTAAGGTTACTCGCCACCTTTCCACCTGAGTTTCTCAGTTACTTTGTCAATGGCATCACGCGCTCGTTCCCGATGGGTTCCAGTGCCTTGCTGCACCTGATCGATCGCGCGATCGACGGCAGCTTTGATGCTGGCGGCCGTTCCGCCTTTCTCACATTCGCGTACCAGCACATTTTCGATTCGCGCAATAACTGCATCTACCGTGTAGTCGGGATTGATACTGGCATGCTCCGTCTTGATCGGACTATAAGCGTCGAGTATTTCTTCGCTATGTGCGCCCCATCTTAGAACGCGATAGAAGAGCGAGCTTTCGCGTTTGCCTTTGGACACCAGGTCGATTAAGGCTGCGCCGAGCGAGATCGGAATGAGGGCAAAGTCGCGCATGTTGCCAATGAACATCTTGAGCTCGAAGACCATCACATCGCGCCAGAACCGCCAGCGCTCATCGTTTTTCCTGCCCGTGGGAACCAGGAGTTCGTTCATCCATCTTCTTTAGCAAAACCGCGGGCGGAGGCGAATCAAAAGCGCAGCGAAATGCGTCGCGGATTCGTCGAGCTCAAACTTGCACGTTATCGCAAGCTTGGCGTTCCTTCCTCCACTGACATGATCACATCCCGATCATCAAATGGCACCCGAGTGGACGTTTCGAACTCGTAAACGACGCGGCCCGAGCGAATTTCTTTCACCCGAAAATAGACTACCCGATCACGTATCTCGAAGCGCAACATTAAACTCACCTTGCGAAACCTGGCATCGGTCTCTTTGATCCAACTCTTGAACCGGTCGGGATTAAAAGTGGACATGTCGCGCGTGATAACGGTATAGACCAACTGCCGCACCAATTCGCGCTGCTCTTTCCGCGCCGAATGCATCGTGAACATACCGGTTTTTCGAGCAGGAACGATGCCTTCTTCGAGCCGCCAACGCGGAATTAGATTTAGACCGTTCGTTGCTCCCTGTTACCCAACAATATGCACTCTATTCGCGCTTCGGTTGTGTCATACGCCACGAGTATTGACGTATTCCATGACGCTAGTGCTACATGTCGTGCGCAAAGGCGCTTGCTGTTCAGCTATACTTTGCCCTAGCGAAAATGCTCCTCGCCTCTCCTATCGCCCGGCGAGGGAAGATGCCGGGTTTCGAGGCGACGCAGGATCTCACCCAGCAGCATCTCATTTTTTAAATTCACCTGGTAATCAAGATCCGCACGCAGACGATCTTTCCGGGCTTCGCGGTTTTGCGACATCAGGATGATCGGGGCTTGTAAGCCTGTGAGCATGCCCAGGGCGAGATTGAGCAGGACATAAGGAAAGGGATCGAACGTTTTCGACTGCAGCATCCAGGAATTGATCGCAATCCAGATAAAGAAAAAGAGGACATTTACGCCGATGAATTTCCAACTGCCCCCAAACTGCGCGATCGTATCCGCTGCCCGATCAGCAATGGTGATATTGGCGGCATCTTCTTCATTGGCATTGCGCGAAACTCGATGGCGCAGCAGCTCGTCGGTGCGCCGCAAGCGATGAGTGATCGCGGCCAGCATCTCCAGCACCACCCGGGCGTCGCTCGAGACAAAGGAGAGAAAATTTTCGCGCGTGAGTACGGCCAGGCGCGCGTCCTCTGTTACCACCGCGTCGGCCGAGCGGCCGTGGCCATCGAGCATTGCCATTTCGCCAAAAAAATCGCCCGCACCCAGTTCCGCCAGGGTGACCTCGCGCCCGTCCGCATCAGTCACGCAAATGCGCACGCCGCCGCCTTCGATGAAATACATCGCGTCCCCGGCATCGCCTACGTGGAAGAGTTGCGTGCCTTGCTCGAGCTCCTCCAGACGCAGCAGGCCGCAAAGTTCTTCTACGGCCGCATCGTCGAGCGCGGCAAAAAGGGGCACGCTGCGCAAACGCCCGGGCAACCCGTCCGAGCTTTGCGTTGGCGCCAGCGATGGAGACTTGGTGGACATAACGAGATTTAGGTTACTCGTCTGGGTTTTAAGAGCGGGAATAGTATTACATCACGAATGGATTCCGCACCAGTCAACAACATCGTGAGCCGGTCGATGCCCAGACCGAAGCCACCGGCCGGGGGCATCCCGTGTTCGAGAGCGAGCAGAAAATCTTCATCGATCTTCTGTGTTTCCTCGCCGGCTTGCGCGAGCAACCGCTGGCGCTGCACGACCGGGTCGTTCAATTCCGTGTAGCCGGGCGAAATCTCGACCCCGTTAATGATCAGCTCATAAACATCCACCAGGTCGGGTTCGTCCACGTTTTGTTTCGCGAGCGGCACCAGTTCCTTCGGACAATGAGTGACAAAGAGTGGATCGAAAGTTTTTTCCTCCACTAATTTCTCGAACACATGCTGGGTCACTTCGAAGTCTGCCAGGTGTGGACCCATCTCTACCGCAAGCGACCTGGCACGCTCGCGCCGTTGTTCACTCGATAGTTCGAACCAATCCGCGCCCGCAACTTCGCGCACCAGGTCACGATAACGCGCTCGACGCCACGGTTGCGTGAGGTTGAGAGTGCGCGTCACGTTTCCTTCCGCATCGCGATGCTCGACTTGTAGTCCACCCGCGACCTGCTCCGCGAGGTGACAGATCATCTCTTCGACCATGTTCGCGATTTTGTCGTAGTCCGCATAAGCCCAGTAAGCCTCCAGCATGGTGAACTCGGGATTGTGGGTGGCGTCCGCGCCCTCGTTGCGGAAGTTCCGGCCGAGTTCGTACACCTTCTCCAGGCCCCCCACCATCAGCCTCTTCAGGTACAGCTCGAGCGCAATCCGCAGGTACAGCTGCATGTCGTAGGCGTTGATATGCGTGCTGAACGGCCGGGCATTAGCCCCGCCGTGCAGCGTCTGCAGCATCGGCGTCTCGGCCTCGACATAGCCCTGACTATGCAGTTCCTCGCGGATCGCGCGGGTGACCGCGGCCCGCAGCTCGGCCAGCCGCCTCGCCTCGGGATTGACGATCAGGTCGACATAGCGCATCCGCACCCGCGACTGCGGATCGGTCAGGCCGGCGTGCTTGTCCGGCAGCGGGCGCAGCGACTTGGACGTGATCGCGAACGAGTTGGCCAGCACCGACAGCTCGCCGCTCCGCGAGGTGATGATCTCGCCGGTCACGCCGACGTGATCACCGATGTCGACGTCGGACTTCCAGGCCGCGAGTGCATCCTCGCCGACCTTGTCGCGGGCGACCATCACCTGGATTTCGCCGGTGCCGTCCTTGATCGACGCGAAACACAGCTTGCCGCCGGTCCGGTAGAGCAGCACCCGGCCGGCCACGCCGGCGACATCGCCGGTCGCGGTGTCGGCGGGCAGGTCGCCGTGCCGCTCTCGTACCTGCGCGATCGTGTGCGTGCGCGGATACCCGACCGGATAGGGCTCGATCCCGGCGGCCTTCAGCCGGTCCGCCTTGGCCAGCCTGACCCGCATCTGCTCCGAGACGTCGGCGGCCAGCCAGGAACCGGGCCCGGGCGCCTGCTCGCCGTCCTCGCCTGGACTACGTTCGTCGTTCATCTGCCTGAGGCTACCGGCGCGGCCCCGGGACCGGCGACCGGGATTCATGGGGCGGTATTGCGCTCCCAGACCAGGCGCAGGCCGATCAGCGTCAGCCACGGCTCGTAGGCGTCGATGACCTTCACCTCATCGATCACGAGCGGCGCCAGGCCGCCGGTCGCGATCACCGTCACCGCGCCCGGCTCCTCTGGATGCAGTTCCCCGGCCATCCGGCGCACGATGCCCTCGATCTGGCCGGCTACGCCGAAGATGATGCCGGACTGCAGGGCCGCCACCGTGTTCTTACCGATGACCCGGCTCGGCCTGGTCAGCTCGACCTTGAGCAGCTGCGCGGCCCGCCTGGACAGCGCGTCCACCGAGATCTCGATCCCGGGCGCGAGCGCACCGCCGACGAACTCGCCCCGCGCGCTCACGGCATCGAAGTTGGTCGACGTGCCGAAGTCCACCACGATCGCCGGGCCGCCGTACAGGTGCACGGCCGCGACCGTGTTCATGATCCGGTCGGTGCCGATCTCCTTGGGGTTGTCGTACCGGACCGAAATGCCGGTCCTGACCCCGGTCTCGACGATCAGGGAGGTGATGTCGTCGTAGTACCGGCCCACCATCTCGCGCATCTCGTGCAGCACGGAGGGAACCGTCGAGCAGACCGCGATACCGTCTAGCTCTCGCTGGCCGACGGCCGGACTTTGCGACAGCAGCCCGCGCAGCGTGATCGCGAGCTCGTCGGCCGTCCTGACCGGGTCGGTCGCGATCCGCCAGTGCTCGACCACGTCCTCGCCCTCGAACACGCACAGCACCGTGTTGGTGTTGCCGACATCGATCGTGAGCAGCATGGGACCTCTCGCATTAGTACCGGCCATCAGGTCGCCCCCGTAGCCGCCGCTCCGGCCCTGACCAGGTCAAGGCCGATGTCCAGAACCGGCGCCGAGTGCGTCAGCGCGCCCACGGCCAGGAAGTCGACGCCCGTCGCGGCGACCGCGGCGGCGGTCGCCAGCCGCAGCCCTCCGCTGGCTTCCAGCAGCGCCCGCCCGCAGTTCACCTCGACCGCCCTGGCCAGGTCGGCCACGGTGAAATTGTCCAGCAGGATCAGCCCGGCCCCGGCCGCGACCGCCTCCTCCAGCTGGTCCAGGGTGTCGCACTCGACCTCGGCGGGCAGGTCGGGCGCGAGCTTGCCGACCGCGTCCAGCGCGGCCGTGACCGATCCGGCCGCGGCGACATGGTTATCTTTGATCAGCGCGGCGTCGGACAGCGACATGCGGTGGTTCACCCCGCCGCCGCAGCGCACCGCGTACTTCTCCAGGGCTCGCAATCCGGGCAGGGTCTTCCTGGTATCCCTGATCTTCGCCCGCGACCCGGCGACCGCGCTCACCCACGTCCTGGTGAGCGTCGCGATCCCCGACAAATGGCCGAGCAGGTTGAGCGCGGTTCGCTCGGCTGTCAGTATTTCCTGGAGCGGTCCCGCCACGCGCATCACGACCGCGCCCGCCTCGACTGCCGTCCCGTCGGCTACGGCCGGAACACAGGTGATGCCGGAGGACTGGCTGGCCGTCCCGGCCAGGCTGAAGACGGCCTCAGCGATCAGCAGGCCGCACACCACGCCCGGGCGTCGCGGCACGACGTTGGCGTCGCCGGTCTCCAGCGGCGAGATGGTGGCCAGGGTGGTCACGTCGGGACCGTCGGCCAGGTCTTCGGCGAGGGCGGTCTCGATGAGCTGCTGGACGGCGGCGGGCCGGAGACCGGTTTCTTCCAGCTGTCTCACTAGCCGGCCTGGCAGGTCAGGCATGATCCGGTTCTCCGGGTTCGAACTGAACGCTGATCCCGTCCCCCAGGGTCACGATCAGGTGACCGAGCCAGTCGTCGGCGGGGGCCGGGTAGTCCTCGCGCCAGTGGCTGCCCCTGGTCTCGGTCCGCAAGGTCGCCGCGGCGACGAGCGCGGTGGCCAGGAGGTGCAGGTTGGTGGCCTCCCAGGCGGCCAAGCTGGGCTTGGCCGACTGCTGGTCGCCGATCTCGCGGAGCCTCTGGGCAGCCCTGGTGAGGCCGGGGCCGGAACGCAGGACGCCGGCCAGGTCGGTCATCAGGCGCTGGATCTGGTCCACGGCCGATGGCTCGAGCAGGCCTGGCCGGCGGCCGTCCCCGGCCGGGATGGCGGGCGGCGGGAAGCCGGCCGCGAGGTCGGCCGCGATGTGCTCGGCGAAGACCAGGCCCTCGAGCAAGGAGTTGGAGGCGAGCCGGTTGGCCCCGTGAACCCCGGTGCAGGCGGCCTCGCCGCACGCATACAGGCCAGGGATGCTGGTGCGGCCGCGCAGGTCGGTCCGGATGCCGCCGCTGGCGTAATGGGCCGCGGGCACGACCGGGATCGGCTCGGTGACCGGGTCGATTCCGTGCTCGGCGCAGCTGGCCAGGATCGTCGGAAACCGGTGCTCCCAGACCGGCCGCCCGAGGTGAGTGCCGTCCAGGTAGACGTGGTCGGTGCCGGTCTGGGCGAGCACGCTCATGATCGCCTTGGCGACCACGTCGCGCGGGGCCAGGTCGGCCAGCGGATGCCGGCCGGTCATGAACCGGTTCCCCGAACCGTCGGTCAGCACGGCGCCCTCGCCCCTCACCGCCTCGGAGATCAGCGGCTGGCGCCCCCGGGCGCCGGGCCCGAGCCACAGCACGGTCGGATGGAACTGGACGAATTCCAGGTCCGCGACCCGCGCGCCGGCCCGGAGCGCGATCGCCACGCCATCGCCGGTGGAGACGGGCGGGTTAGTGGTCGCCGAGAAGACCTGACCCAGGCCGCCGCTGGCCAGGACGACCGCGGGGGCGTGCACCGCGCCGACGCCGTCCTGCTGGCCCTCCCCGATCACGTGCAGGGTGAGCCCGGCGGCGCGGCCGTCCTCGGTGCGCAGCAGGTCGATGGTCATGGCGTGCTCGATCACGTCGATGCCGGTGCCCTCGTCGCCGCCCGCCCCGGCCTCGGCCAGCGCGCGCAGCAGGGCCCGGGAGATCTCGGCCCCGGTGGCGTCGCCGCCCGCGTGCGCGATCCGGCGCCGCAGGTGGCCGCCCTCCCTGGTCAGCTCGAGCACGCCGCCCGGGTCCGCGTCGAACCGGGCGCCGAGCGCGATCAGGCGCCGCACCGCGGCCGGCCC